>NZ_WTLC01000053.1:0-24156 GCF_011378875.1 Pseudoalteromonas sp. Z9A5 | reverse complement strand
CATATTGCCGATAAAACGGGAGCGGGCGTATCCGAGGTGTGTGAAACCAAAACCCAGTAAATACCCCAATAAAAAACGCCAGTCAGCTGTTAACTGACTGGCATTAAGCTTAGGCTGCCTTTTGCTTTTCATGTAAAGCTATTCAAATAAATCATCTAAAACAAAGTACGATAATTTAATTTGTTGCTCGGTGCTTACCGTTAGCATCTTCTTTGCTACTTGCTTACCCGTGATAGGTCTGTAACGTTTTAAAAATGGTAGCCATGCAATAATAGGTAAAATTATACTGCCTATTTTTTCTGCTACTCTAAATTGCTCACGCTGACCTAGCAGTAACGATGGCTGAAAAATACTTATACGCTCAAAAGCAAGCAACTTAATCTGCTGCTCTAGTTGACCTTTCATTTTTAAATAAGGGCTACGACTTTGCGCATTTGCACCGCTGGACGACACTAAGCAATAATGTTTTATTCCATTACTAACAGCTAACTGCGCTGCAATAAACTGGTAGTCAAAATCCACTTTACGCTGTGCACTAATTGAACCCGCTTGCTTTTGTGTAGTCCCTAAGCATGAAAAAAGCACGTCACCTTTAAATAGCTCGCCACATTGGGCTAACTTTTCGAAATCAATTATGTGATTAGTTAGCTTGCTATGCGAAATAGGTAAAGCACGGCGAGTTAAAGTAACCACGTGGGTGTAGTGTGAACTATTAAGTAACTCATTTAGTAGCTCACTACCTACTAAACCTGTGGCACCAAGTATAATCGCCGTTTTAGTCATAAGCTTATTTACTCACAACCTGCTTTTGCAAGCACGTATTGCACAGCTCTTTTATAGCTTTCGGTTTCTTCTGCGGCACACGTTACTACTGATTCTAAATCATGTAAGTGCCCATTTTCTAAACCATAAACCCAACCATGAACACTGAGCTCTTGACCTCTTTCCCATGCATCTTGAACAATGTTAGTACGACAAACATTTCGCACTTGCTCAATGACATTTAGCTCAATAAGGCGGCTTAAACGTTCTTTTTCAGGCATTGCATTTAATTGCTCTAAATGCTTTTCTTTTACGTCGCCTACATGGCGTAGCCAATTATCAATAAAACCAAATTTGGCATCATCTAAAACAGCTTGTACGCCACCACAACCGTAGTGCCCTACTACCATTATATGTTTTACTTTTAATACCTCTACAGCATACTGCATAACAGACAGACAATTATGATCGGTGTGTACAACCACGTTAGCAACGTTACGATGTACAAATAATTCACCTGGTAATAAATCAACTATTTGGTTTGCGGGTACGCGAGAGTCTGAGCAACCAATCCATAGGTATTCTGGATTTTGTTGCATTGATAAAATTTTAAAAAACTCAGGATCAGCTTCACTTGTACGATCAGCCCAGCGTTTATTGTTATCGAATAAATTTTTTAACTTTCTCATTGCATCTCTTATTAAGTCGAGGACGGGAAATTTAATTGCTATTAGCGAGGATCAGAATATTACGAGGCGTTAACTGTTTCTCACAAAACGTTTTAACGCTTACTTGATAACCTTGCTGTTGCAAATATAAAGCACGATCGAGCACAAGCCAAACCTCAATTGCTCTTCTGAACACATGTCGAACCAGTTCAACTCTGTCTGTAATCTTTTTTCGCTCTTGCCCAATAGATAAAAACTTTTCATAATCAGTATCTTGAGGCAATAAAATTGCCTTTTTATCCGCAGCCCATGCACAAAATGATTTAAATGAATCTGAGAATATTGCTTTATTAACCGAAGGGACGCTTACATAGCATTGCTCATCAGTTATCGACTTTCTAAGAGCATCAAAACCAAGGCGCCACTCAAGCTCAGTTTTGCGTACTTTTTCCAAGCGAGAAGGAGCTGTAACTGTTTCTTGTAATGAGAGCTTTAAATCGCGGTGCGTTAAATTAAGGTCGCTTTTACGAGCTAACGTACTCATTGCAAAATACTTATTGGCAGTGAATAAATGATAGCAACACGGAGAAAAACTAATTTCTTGCACTTTGGCTAAACTTGCTTGGCGCATAAATTCTTGATGCAATCCGCCACAAGCATGTAATGCAACAGCATGAATATCCGAGTTAAAAAAATCAGAAGTGTTATCAGTAAGTACATCTACTTGGCTAAAACGCATTGCCAAACCTTGCTGCTGAGCACTTTGCTCGCCTTGTTTACACAAGCTAGATTGCAATTCAATACTATGCACTTCACTTGCTCCATTAAAGGCAAGCATTCTACCTAGGTGCCCTTTACCTGCACACCACTCTAAAACTGGTAGCGTACTATTTGGTAAAGCAGATACAAAGTCTTTTAACTGGTCAAACTTGCGACCTTTAATGCCATTACTTATCCAAAATGGATAATCACTATAAGATTTATCAGCACGAGGTAATTCGCATAGCATTTCGAGTTCTTCAAGCTGATTGATATAAGGGGCAAAAAATTTATATACCTGAGCCTGATCACTATCAATCTCAGCTACTTGCTTGTCAGTTAAGTTGTTGAGTGGCTTTTGTAGCTCAGACCACGGAAGAGTATCAAAATCAAATGCAGTACACTGCCAATACTGGCGGTTACGCTTCAATAATGAATCAAGTGCAAAAAATTGCTCAGCTAAAGTCATAACAACTTACAATAGAAAAAAGACAATTAATTATATCAGCAGATCAAATTTCAAAAGATATTATTTTTTACTAAAAATTAAACGCAGATAAAGCGGTATTGAAATAATACTGATAATAATAGCGGCGATAAGCATCCATGATAATTTAATACTTTCAGGCTCCTGATACTTATAAATAAAGCTAGCTTTTACTTTATCAAACTCATTTTGCTGTATGCCATATAAATCAGCAATGAGTCGCCACTTAGCCATCGACATATTACCTAAGTTAGTTGTAGGGGGGACTATATAATCTTTTAATACTTCGGCTTCATATGCTAATTGATGAAAGCTTTTGTTTGGTGCGTATTTTTGCTGGGTAATCGCAATAGCTTCATCCATATTCATCATTGCATAACGCCAACCTTTTAAACTTGCTTGATAAAACTTTTCAACTGTTTGAGGATGCTTTTTAAGCATTGTCTCACTGGTAAATAAAATATCAGAGTATACATCCATACCGTATCGCTGCGGACAAATAAGCCGATGGGCTACACCTTGCTGGGTCATATAATAAGGCTCAGTAGTAACGTATACCTGCATAGCATCAAACTTATTTTCAATCCATGCTTGGCTAGAATCCTCACCTTTGTAAATCTTGAGCTTTTCGATATTAACAGCACTGCGCTTGAGCATAATGAGTAACTCGGTGTTGTCTTCTCTGCTCACACTTGTGATACGTTTATTGATAAAATCTCGTGGGTGAAAAATATCAGAGGTGTCTTTAACCATCCAACAATAAGGAGAAAACTGTAAGATAGCAGCCATGGCAACAAACGGTTGACCATCAATTCTCTGCTGCAGAATACCAGAATGACCCACACCAAATTGCGCTTCACCATTAGCAACTGCGTCAAAAGTATTTGGCATCATGGGGTTAGCAGGTTTAATTGTTACATCAATGCCTACCTCTTTATAAAAGCCTTTTTGATCTGCCATATAATAACCGGCAAACTGAAACTGATGCATCCATTTTAGTTGTAATGTGACAGATTCTTGCGCCTTAATCTGACCACAAAAAACACACAATACAATAATTAATCCTTTAAGTAGCAACGAGGTTTCCTCAAAAAGTATGACGATTACCTGTAACTATATGTAAAACGTGTGATAAAGCAAGCACCCTAGTTAGGTGCCTGCCTTTAAAGAAGGATTATACTGAGGCGAGTTTTTCGGCTTTTTCTGCTTGCGGTTTTGATGTTAAAAATTGGGTAAAACACGGGTTTTGTGTTTCATCTTGTACACTGTAACCTAAGCGATTCAAATGCTCGTTAAACATCTCATACTGACTCGGCTCAATTGCAAAACCTGCCAGTACATTCCCCATCGAACCACCGTGATTACGATAATGAAACAAGGTAATGTTCCAATTGCTGCCTAAAGTATCTAAAAAGCGTGCAAGCGCACCTGGATACTCAGGAAACTCAAAGCGCAATAAACGTTCATGTAATTGCTCTGGTGCTTTTCCGCCAACCATATAACGCACATGTAATTTAGCGAGCTCGTTATCCGACAGATCGCAAAATTGATAATCGTTATTAGTTAAGTCTTGCTTTAGCTCATTGAGCTCTTGCTCGCCTTGGCGCAGAGCAATACCTACAAATATTTGTGCTTCACCAGGTCCTGCATAACGGTAGTTAAACTCAGTAATAGCACGGCCACCTAAAGAAGCACAAAACTGTTTAAAACTGCCTTTTTCTTCTTTAATAGTAACGGCTAATAGCGCCTCGTTTTTTTCACCCAGCGCAGTACGCTCTGCTACATAACGCAGGCGATCAAAGTTTAAATTAGCACCCGAAAGCACAGCCGCTAAGTGCAACCCTTTTAACCCCGACTGCTGACTCCACTTTTTCAGTCCAGCCGTTGCAAGTGCACCTGATGGCTCTGCAATTGCACGCGTAGATACAAAAATATCCTGCATGGCTGCACATATTTCATCGCTAGTAACGGTTACAACCTCATCGCAAAACTTTTGCGCTAAACGGAATGTCTCAGTACCAATAATTTTAACCGCTACGCCATCGGCAAAACTACCAACACGCTCAAGCTCTACTGGTTTTCCTGCTTCAAGTGCAGCTTGTAAACACGCACTTTCGTCGGCTTCTACGCCAATTACTTTTATATCTGGACGCAGCGATTTAATATAAACCGCCATACCAGCAAGTAAGCCACCACCGCCAACAGGAATAAATACAGCATCAAGCTCGTTTAATTGCTGCATTAACTCGCGTGCTACAGTGCCTTGACCAACAATGACATCCGGATCATCAAATGGTGGGACAAATATACCGTTACGTTGTTGTGTTAACTCAAGCGCATATTCTTTTGCAGCATCAAAATGATGACCATGTAATACAACCTCACCACCAAGTGCGCGCACTGCGCTGACTTTTATTTCAGGTGTTGTTACTGGCATTACAATAGTTGCTTGATGCCCAAGGTGAGATGCACTCAATGCAACCCCTTGAGCATGATTACCCGCAGAGGCAGTGATAACCACTGAGCCTTTAGGTAATTTATTTAATTTGTTATACGCACCGCGTAATTTAAATGAATACACGGGCTGCTGGTCTTCACGCTTTAACCAAACATGATTACCTAGCTTTTTACTGAGTTCAGCCATTTCGCTAACCTCAGTAACTTTAGCCAATGGCTCCATGTTTGCTTGAATAATAGCGCGAAAATAATCGAGCTCTTGAGAGACCATAATTAACTAAGCGCCTCCAATTTAGCTAAATCGCGCACTGCGCCTTTATCAGCACTTGTTGCAAGTAATGCATATGCTTTTAAAGCAGACGATACATAACGCTCACGATCAACTGGTTTGTAAGCCATTTTTCCGCGTGCTAATTGCTTTTGTTTACGTGCCTCAAGTTCCTCATCGCTTAGCGCTAAAGTGATTTCACGTGTTGCAATATCAATAATGATTTTGTCGCCATTTTCAACATAAGCAATTGCACCACCACTTGCCGCTTCAGGCGACACATGACCAATTGATAAACCCGAAGTACCACCCGAAAAGCGACCATCCGTAATAAGGGCACACTTTTCAGCTAAGCCTTTTGATTTTAAGTAACTCGTTGGATATAGCATTTCTTGCATACCTGGACCGCCTTTTGGTCCTTCATAACGAATAACAACAACATCGCCGGCTTTTACTTCGTTATTTAAAATCCCTTCTACTGAATCATCTTGTGATTCGTATACAATGGCGGTGCCTTCAAAATGTAGCATTTCGTCAACTACACCAGCACTTTTTACAACACAACCATCAACGGCTAAATTCCCAGAAAGAACTGCTAAGCCACCATCTTGGCGAAAAGCGTGTTCAACGCTTCGAATACAACCATTCACGCGGTCATTATCACCTTCATCCCAACGACACTCTTGGCTCATTGCTTTAGTAGTTCGAATGCCCGCAGGACCAGCACGATAAAATTTGCGCGCAACTTCATTAGTTGGGTCTGTTGCATCCCATTTTTTAACAAGCTCAGCCATTGTTGACCCAGCTACATGATTAACCGACATATCAACTAAGCCCGCTTTACCAAGCTCGCGTACAACTGCCATCATGCCACCAGCACGGTGAACATCTTCAATATGATACTCTGGTGTTGCCGGTGCAACTTTACATAAAAACGGTGTTTTACGAGATAAAGCATCAATATGCGACATATCAAAATCAACGCCGGCCTCTTGCGCTGCAGCGAGTAAATGTAATACGGTATTTGACGAGCCGCCCATTGCAATATCAACAACCATTGCATTCATAAAGGCTGTTTTATTGGCAATAGCACGTGGCAATACATCTTGATTATCTTTTTGGTAGTACTCACGACATAAATCAACAATACGGGCACCCGCTTCAACATACAGTTGTTTACGGTCTTTATGGGTAGCAAGCGTGGTACCGTTACCAGGTAACGCTAAGCCTATTGCCTCTAACAAACAGTTCATTGAGTTTGCAGTAAACATACCTGAGCACGAACCACATGTAGGACATGCAGAGCGCTCTACTTGCTCTGAATCTGCATCACTTACCGATTCATCTGCGCCTTTAACCATGGCATCAACTAAATCAAGTTTAATGTCGATGTTAGCAAGTTTAGTTTTACCTGCCTCCATTGGACCGCCCGATACAAATATTACCGGAATGTTTAAGCGAAGGGCTGCAAGCATCATCCCAGGGGTGATTTTGTCGCAGTTTGAAATACAGATCATCGCATCGGCGCAGTGACCATTTACCATGTATTCAACCGAGTCAGCAATTAAATCACGCGAAGGTAGCGAATAAAGCATTCCGCCGTGTCCCATCGCAATGCCATCATCAATCGCAATGGTATTAAATTCTTTTGGAACGCCACCTGCTTGGGTTATCGTCTCACCCATAAGCTCACTAAGCTGATTAAGGTGTACATGCCCTGGTACAAACTGTGTAAACGAGTTAACTACGGCAATAATCGGTTTACCAAAATCAGAGTCGGTCATACCTGTTGCGCGCCACAATGCTCTTGCGCCTGCGCGTTTACGTCCTTCAGTTGTTGTTGCACTTCTTAATTTAGCCATAGTTACCTCAGTTTTTTGCCGCTTAACAAGCGGGCATTCCTCATTCTAAAATTGTTGAGTAAGTTATTATTAACTTACCCGAAAATAACGTTCTTATTGCAACATTAAACGACTTGTTGCTGTAAGTTTTGCAAATTGACTTCTTTAACATCAACCAGTTTGTTTAACTGACTTGTTAGTAGGTGAATAGGCTTATCACTATCTACCGTCATTGCTACGTTGTATTGACCGTCGTCCATATTGAGCTGAAAATGCGTTAAGTCAAAACCACGATGACGTACTACACGTAAAAATCGCTCTACGGCAATACTTTGATTTTTTAATACAAGAATTAAGCTGTGTTTCATTTTGCCTTCTCCGTTATCATTTCATCGTTCGCTGCACCCGGTGGTACAAGTGGCCATACGTTTGCTTTGTTATCAATGCAGGCATGTACAATATACGGACCTTTACTATTAACTAATGCTGTTATTGCATCATCAACTTGATTGGCATGCGTAACTGTTTGCCCTGGAATACCAAACACTGCAGCTAATTGTACAAAGTCAGGGTTATCCGAAAGGTTCGTTTCAGAGTAACGACCTTCAAAAAATAGCTCTTGCCATTGGCGAACCATACCTAAGCGCTGGTTATCTAAAATTAATATTTTTACTGGTAAATTATTACGACGAATAGTTGCAAGCTCTTGAATATTCATCATGATTGAGCCATCGCCCGATACAGTTATAACAAAATCATTTGGTCGTGCTACTTGTGCACCAATCGCTGCTGGCAAACCAAAACCCATAGTGCCCGCACCACCACTACTTAAATGGTTGGTTGGATGGCTAAATTTCATATGCTGAGCCACCCACATTTGGTGCTGACCTACGTCACAGCAAACTACGCCTGTTTTTGGCATACGCTCGCTAAGCTGACTAAGTAAATAAGGTGCGTATACCTTTTCGCCTGGATAGTCGTAACGCCATGCATGTTTAACCATCATTTCTTTGTTAACGTCGCACCATGCTTTAGGCGTTACAAAACACTCTAATGCTGGTAACGATGTTTTTAAATCAGCAATTAATGAAGCTTTAGCTGGTTTACGTTTACCTACTTCAGCGGCATCAATATCTAAATGAATAACTTTAGCTTTTGCTGCAAATTTTGCTAAATTACCAGTAACACGGTCATCAAAGCGTGCACCTATACACACTAATACATCGCACTCTTGCACTGCAATATTAGCGGCTTGACCACCATGCATACCTAGCATACCTAAATAATGTTCGTAACCTGGTAATACGCTACCTAATGCTTTAAGTGTTGCTACTGCAGGCATTTGTGTTTTATTTAAAAACTGCATTAACTCGTCTTGCGCATCAGCGGCTTGAACACCACCACCAACATAAGCGACAGGCTGCTTAGCCTCACTCAACAATTGGTTGGCAATAGCCACTTGGTTTAGATCTAGTTCAGGTAAATACTCATCAGCTGCAAGCCAAGGTTTAAAAGGCACTTGCGCCATTTGTATATCTTTTGGGATATCTACAAGTACCGGACCTGGTCGGCCGCTTTGTGCTAAATGCATTGCTTCTTGCAATATTTCAGCTAAATCTTCAGCTCGCTCCACCATATAACTGTGTTTAGTACATGAAAGCGACATACCTAATATATCAATCTCTTGGAACGCATCAGAGCCAATCGCAGCGGTAGGCACTTGCCCTGTAATAGCGAGTAAAGGTACTGAGTCCATCATTGCATCTGCAAGTGAGGTGATTAAATTAGTAGCACCTGGTCCTGAGGTTGCAAAACACACACCTAGTTTTCCAGTGCTACGTGCAAAACCTACGGCAGCAAATCCAGCACCTTGCTCGTGGCGAGCAAGGTAGTGCTTGATCGACGAATCATAAAGCGCATCGTAAATTGGCATAATAGCTCCGCCTGGGTAGCCAAATACGTCTTTTACACCGTGTTTACTTAATAAGTCGATTGTTAGTTCTGCACCTGTCATTAATAAAACCCTCATTCCTCAGTGACAACCCAATTACATTTTTTACGCTTAAAACTTTAGGCTTAAAACTAAAAAGCCCTCCGAACGGTTAAGTGCGGAGGGCTTTTTAATGCTTAAGTTTTTAAAGCACTACGAAGCCCTCGCGGGAATAATCACCACGATAATAATCAGGACTAGGTTTAGTGCGTTTGCAAGCATGTAATTAATACCAAATTTTGTTCAATTGCTACGAAGGTTATTCCTTCGCTCTCTTTTTATATTAGTACCGCGCTAAGCCCCTTAAGTCAACACCAAAGTTAATCTAAGAAAAAGGGGAATATGGAAATTAAGTGGTTTTAAAATTCACCATTAACAAAAATAAAGGTTTTTTTATGCTGTAATTTCAAGCACGGAAATTCACTATTCTTATATTCTCTGTTTAAGGTTTGATTAATTTTTAAAAAGAAGGTGATAAATAAAATTATTTATTACCCTCAGGCAATGCGTAGGTTCTCTTAAGCAATTCTTAAGTGTTGTTACATAGCATGGTGTTGTTATTTTAAACGAGCCTAAATATGAATACACTTAGCCAAACACCTGAACAAAAAAAGCCAAACCGTAGTAAACGATTTTATATTCACTGTAGTGCTAACGCCTTTGTAGTGATGATTGCCTGCTATTACTGTTTAGTTATAAACATTCCTTTTATTCAAGGCTCGTTTAGCGCCATTACCTCATTGGCTTCCTTTTCGTGGCTATTTTTACTTTCAGTACCACTACTTTTGTTATGCCTTTTAATTATTTTCTTTTCGATAGTGTCGGTTAGATGGTTATTAAAACCAATTAACTATCTTTTACTGATAATTTCTAGCGCCGTGCTTTACGGCTCATTAAATTACGGTGTCGTGTTTGACTATTCGATGATTCAAAACACGTTCGAAACCGATTCAAGCGAAGCGTTGAGCTATTTAAACCCGCAGCTCATAGCCTTTTTACTGTTGTTTTGTGCGTTACCTGTTTTTATATTAAGCAAAGTAAAAATACACTTTACTCGCCCTCATCAAGAAGCGATTAGCCGCATAAAACTTATTATTGCCTGCTTAACGCTAATTGCTTTAGTGGTCGCTAACTTTTACGCCGATTACGCAGCCACTGGTCGTAACAACCGCATTTTGAAAAAAGAAATTATTCCGTTTCAATATCTCTCTAGCGGTTATAAATATATGCGCGATCAACTGCTATACACCAATATAGAATTTAAAAACATAGATGCAGCACCCACCCTAATTGCGCCTAATACCACCAGCGTAACAGTTATAGTTGTTGGCGAAACAGCACGAGCAGAAAACTTTGCTTACCAAGGTTATAAACGCAACACCAACTCTTACACTCAAAAGCATAATGTTTCGTATTTTAATAATGTGGCGTCTTGCGGCACAGCCACCGCAGTGTCTGTGCCGTGTATGTTTTCATTGCAAACACAAGATAACTTTGATCGATTAGCAGCCGACAACCAACAAAATCTGATTGATTTAGCACAACAAGCTGGCAGCGATGTACTGTGGGTTGATAATAACAGCGGCTGCAAGAACGTATGCACTCGTGTTGTTAACATTGATATCCCAACCACCCCATCAGCGCTTTGCGATGGAAAATATTGTTTTGATGAAGCGCTTATTGCTCCACTTAGACGCAAACTCGCTAATTTAAGCCAAGCTAACACCGTTATCGTCCTACATATGATGGGGTCACACGGACCAACCTACTTTAAACGCTACCCAGATAAATTTAAGCAATTTACGCCCACATGCGACAGAAGCGACATTCAAAACTGCTCACTCGATGAATTAGTTAATACCTACGACAACACAATTGCGTACAGCGACTTTGTTAACGCCCAAGTAATTGAGCAATTAAAAACGCTGCCAAACAACATAGATAAGCAGTTTTTATATATCTCGGATCATGGTGAATCACTTGGCGAAGGCGGTGCTTACTTGCATGGTTTTCCGTATAGCTTTGCCCCAAGTACACAAACGCATGTCCCCCTTTATATGTGGGCTGATGAGCATAATCAGCGCATTACCAATACCTGTTTAGCTAATTTAGATACCAGTGCAGCACGCTCACACAATAATATTTTTCACACCCTTTTAAATTTAATTGGCATTAAAAGCAAAACGTATCAAGCATCGCTTGATTTACTTGCTAGCTGCCAAACAACACCAAGCGAAATAAAACGATGAGTAATAAAACCGTTATAAAGCGCCAAGGCTTAATGCGTCTTATTTTTACCTTAAGCCATTCTTTTAACGGCTTAAAATGGATGAGTCGATTTGAAGCGGCGTTTCAACAAGAGCTAGCACTGTTTTCATTACTTGGTGTGTTTGTGTGGCTACAAGAAATTGCACTGAGCGATAAATTACTGCTTATCGCCAGCCTGCTTTTTGTATTGTTTGCTGAACTTGTAAATACGGCAATTGAGGTTGTAGTTGATAGGATTGGCAGCGAATACCATGAGCTTTCGGGTCTCGCTAAAGATATTGCCTCTGCCAGTGTGTTTATAGCCATGTTAATTACCGCACTTATTTGGTGGGCTGTGTTATGGGCATAAAGCTAAATTTTATACCTAAAATAACGAGGTTAATATTTAAAGTAATACCTAAGGTACAAAATGCACTTGGCCCTGTATGGATTTTTGTTGTATTTGCTGTTTTAGCACTTGGCTTTTTAACACTTGCTCGCTTTGGGTTAAGTGTATGGCAAGGCGAACGTGTATTTGGATCGCATGCGTGGTTATCTATATTTATAGGTGGTTTAAGAGTTGATATAGCCACTCTAAGCTACATTATTATGCCCGCATTGCTACTTACTTTACTGATGCAAAGCATAGGATGGCAAAATAAAGTACGCAGCCTAATTAAAATTTACTTACTGACGATATCTGCTTTACTCGTTTTTTTTGAAGTGATTACGCCTACGTTTATAAACGAGTATGACTTGCGCCCTAACCGCTTATTTATAGAGTATTTAATTTACCCTAAAGAAGTCTCAAAAATGATTTTTTCAGGCTACAAGTTGGAGGTACTTATTGCTGTTATAGCGCTTGTTTTAAGCTGTAAATTTACGAGCAAAGTCTTTAGTCATCAATGGCAAAACAAGTCATCATTAACAAAGCTAAATCAATCAATTTTAGCGCTCATTTTAGTGAGCTTAACTATTTTAGGTGCACGTAATTCATTAGGGCACAGACCGCTTAACCCAGCCATGGTCTCCTTCTCTACTGATCACTTACTTAACGATTTAACCCTTAACTCGGTTTATAGCGTCGCGTTTGCAGTAAAGCAACTCTCTAACGAGCAATCAAGCCAAGACTATTACGGCAAAATGCCCACCGATGAATTACTTAGTATTGTGCGCAGTAATATGCAAAATACGCAGGCTGCATTTAATGATGTAACCGCCCCAACAAAAACGTTTCATGCAGCAAGCAATATAGGTAAACCAAAAAACCTAGTCATTATTTTACAAGAAAGTTTAGGCGCACGTTATGTAGGAACACTTGGCGGTTTACCCCTTACACCTAATATTGATGCACTTTATAAACAAGGCTGGGGATTTGATAATTTATACGCAACAGGTACACGCTCTGTTCGTGGTATTGAGGCGGTAATTACAGGATTTACACCAACACCTTCGCGTGCGGTTGTTAAGCTTGATAAATCACAACGTGATTTTTTTACCATTGCTGACTTTTTAGCGAAGCAAAATTACAACACGCAGTTTATTTATGGTGGCGAAAGCCATTTTGACAACATGCGAAGCTTCTTTTTAGGCAATGGCTTTAAAGATATTGTTGATACTAATAACTTTAATAAAATAGACTTTAATGGCTCGTGGGGCGCATCAGACGAAGACTTATACGACCAAGCTGATATAGAACTTACTAAGCTTAAAAAACAAAATAAACCATTTTTAAGTCTTATATTTTCAAGCTCTAACCATAGCCCATATGACTTTCCTGACGACAAAATAACGCTGTACGATAAACAAAAACAAACCCGTAATAATGCAGCAAAGTATGCAGATTACGCGCTAGGCGCATTTATCAAAAAAGCTAAAAAATCGAGCTACTGGGATGATACCGTATTTATAGTTATTGCCGATCACGACTCCCGCGTATCTGGGGCGAGTTTAGTACCGGTTGATCACTTTAGAATTCCGGCCGTTATTTTTGGTAAAAACATTACCCATAAACGCGATAGCCAACTAGCTAGCCAGCTCGATATTCCTGTTACTTTACTATCTTTAATTGGCGCAAGTGGCAAGCACCCAATGATAGGTCATGATTTATCAAAGCCAATTAGCAACAACAAACAACGCGCAATGATGCAATACGATAAAAACTTTGCCTATATGCACGATAATAAAGTGGTCGTGTTACAACCGCAAAAACCAGCAACAACATATACTTATAGTAATAATCAACTTGTGCCGTGTAAAAACGATGAGCAACTGATAAAAAAAGCCCTAGCCCATGCCAATCTAGGTAATTTAGCCTACACAAATGGCTGGTACCATTAGTTATTATTCTTGCAGTGACTTGATAATAAAGCCTTGTTAAAGTAACAAGGCTATTTTTATAAACCGAGTAAACATGAAAATCCTCGTTATTGAAGACTCCGAAGCACTAAGGCGCAGCTTACAAGTTGGTTTTAGCAATCTTGGTTTTACCGTAGATGAAACTGGTGATGGTTCAGAAGGTTTAAGCATGGCACTTAGTGGAAGCTATGACTTACTCGTACTTGATTTAATGCTACCCAGTGTAGATGGCATGAGTATTTTACAAGCACTTCGCAGCAGTAAGAGCCAAAGCCGCGTGCTTATTTTGTCAGCAAGAAGTGAGCCTCAAGATAAAATTAATGGCCTTATGAAAGGTGCGGATGACTATTTAACCAAACCATTTTCGTTTGAAGAACTGCACGCTCGTGTACTTGCGCTACTTCGCCGAGGTTCACTGCAAAGCCAACAAAATACGCTTACCGTAGGCGACTGCGTATTAGATCTCTCGCTTAAAACACTTCACTATAAACAACATACCATTGAGCTCACTCGTAATGAATATAAAATAATAGAATGCTTATTTAATGCTCCCGAACGAGTGTTAGGGCTGGAACTTATAAGTGAAGCGATAGTTGGTCAGTTCGATATGCTCTCTAAGAATGCGCTTGAAGCACATATTTCAACCATACGTAAAAAAGTAAGACAAGTTGATGGCGAGCTTTCAATAAAAAATAAACGTGGATTTGGCTATGTCGCAACAACAAAATAAAAATCACTCAATTAAACGTAAACTCGTTAATAATATTAGCGCTGTGCTTTCGGTTATTTTATTCACCATATTTTTAACTGTTGATTTAAGTGTTGATACTTGGGTGGAGGATCAGTTCAATCAGTCTTTAACGAATAAAGCTAACTACTTAAAAACCTTAGTTGAGGATGACAACAACGTAGTTGAATTTGATTTTGCTGGCGAGTTTATGTCTGAATATGAAAAAGCAGATGCAAGTGAATTTTACCAACTTTGGCATGGCAGTGATGTGTTTGAGCGCTCTGACTCATTAGAGCTTTATAAAGATGCTAACCTGCCCTTTTTAGAAATGCCGATAAACGAATCTAAAATTATAGATTACGAACTTCCCAACGGGCGTGACGGTCGCGCACTAATAAGTCACTTTGTAGCCCAAAAAGACGATAGAAACCCAACTCATTCGGCTGTTTTTAATACCATGACTCTTGCTATTGCAGCGCCTACCTCAGAGCTTAATAAAGTACTTATTATTATTGATGTGGTATTTATTTTAACCTGCGTGTTTGGTGTATTTGGTGTACGTTATTTAGTTACCCGAATTGTAAATAAAGGTTTGTACCCACTGCACAATTTAAACGACCAAATAAAGCTACTCGATATCACCGGTGTTGCACAAACAATAGAAAGCGACTTTAAAGTAGAAGAAATAGAACCTATACGTAACGAGCTCAATAAGTTCATTACAGTTAACCAACAACTTTATAGTAATGAAAAACGGCTAACGAGCGACATTGCACATGAGCTAAAAACCCCCATAGCTGAATTAATAAGTCTCTCTGAGGTAGCTCTTCGCTATCCTAACGATAAACGCATTAGTGATACTTACACAAGCGATATACTCAGTATTTCTCAACGTATGAAAACCATAGTAAATAACTTATTGCTACTGCAGCGCTCATCAAATAGCGCAATAGAATTAAATACACAAAATATAATTCTAAATAACTTAGTAAATCAAAGTATTAATGAATTAGCCTTTAAACACCCAAAAATTAAAGAACGCTTAAATAACCTTATTACAAATAAAGTAGTAATTATTGCTGACGAATTTAGCTTAAATACTATTTTATGTAATCTCATCGATAACGCGCTCTTTTATGGATTAACAAACGAGCCAATACAACTAAGCGCACTTAATGATAATCAAAATACAATTATTTCATTAAGTAATAAAGTCACAGCACCACTAAATGATGAGCAGTTAAAAGCTATTTTTGATCCCCTCTATCAACTAGATTCATCGCGAACGAATAATCAGCGCCATGGTTTAGGGCTTTCTATTGTGCAAAGTTTATGTAATTTAAATGGCTTTAAAATAGAGGCTAAAAACACTAATAAAAATACCCTAACACTAAATTTAACGATACCTTTAAATTTAGACTAAGATTTATCTAACTTAACCACTGATTTTAAGGACAAACTATGAATATTCTGCCACGCATAAGTCATTTTTTTATTATGAGTCTGCTTATAGCATTTAGCTTTAACAGCTATGCTGATCCGGCTTTGTACAAAATAGAAAAAAACGGCGTTAACTCTTACTTATTTGGCACCGTACATGTAGGCGATGCAAGCATGAAAGGCTTGCCAAAAAATGTAACCGATGCCATTGATGATAGCGAGCAGGTCATTGTAGAAGTTGATATTAGCAAACTGACACCAATAGAAATGCAACAACGTTCTATGCCGTTTATGATGCTTACTAATGGTAAAACACTGCAAACTGAACTTTCAAAACAAAATTACAACAAGCTTAAAGATTACTTTGCTAAAAAGTCGATTGATATTGCCATGTTTAATAGTTTAAAACCGTGGGCTGTAATGATCACAATGATGCAAATTGAGTTTCAAAATGCTGGTTACTCAGATAAAACAGGAATTGATAAGCAAGTACTTGCTTACGCTAAAACCAAGGACATAAAAGTTGGTGAATTAGAAACATTGGAACAGCAGTTACAAATGTTTAATGGTATGGATTTACTTAATAACGAAATGATTGAAGAAACATTTGAACAGCTTGCAGACATAGAAACATATTTTATTAAGTTGGTAAATGCATGGAAAAATGGCGATATGAAAACACTAACTGACTATTATAATAAAAGCTTTGACGATAGTAACTATGGTGAAATTAGTGAGCAAGTAATGCTAATAAACCGCAATAATAATTGGATTAAGCAATTAACTCCACGCTTAGCGAACGAGCAACTATTTATTGCAGTAGGCGCCCTACATTTACCTGAGCAGTATGGTTTACTTAAGCAATTACAAGACAAAGGCTTTACTGTTACTCGCCTTTAAAGTTGAAGAATAGGTTGAGCGAGCTTTCTCTCAACCTTTTTCTCTGTTTTAATTGAAATATTCCATTTTTAAGTAACTTTCTATTCCTTTAATTTTGTCTGCCGCATGATGATTTACGTAGATCACAGTACTCGTATTAGCAGCACAAACTTTTTCTATCAGTAGCAATACTCGCTGTCTGTTTGCTTCATCTAAGCCCAAACAAGGTTCATCCAAAATAAGTAACGTTGGGTGCTTTACCATAGCGCGTACAATTAAAAGTAAACGCTGATCGCCATACGAAAGCTGGGTGAATGAGGTGTTTTGTTTGTCACTTAAACCAATAAATGCCAGCCACTGTTGAGCAATATTAATTTGTGCGTCGCTCGGTTTTTGATATAAACCTATGCTGTCGTAAAATCCTGAAATAACAGTATTTAAAGCCGATATACTTACGCGGTAATCCATATGTAGCGCATTTGATATAAAACCAATATGTTGCTTTATATCCCAAATACTCTCTCCGGTACCACGTCTAAAACCAAACACTTCAATTTCGTTGTTGTAGCACTGTGGGTTATCACCGGTTATTAAATTTAATAAACAAGTTTTGCCTGAACCGTTAGCACCACTAAGTTGCCAATGCTGATGTTTTTTTATAGTCCAGTTCAAGTTTTTGAATATGGAAACATCACTATAACTAACCTTGGCATTGCTCAATTTAACTAAAATATCACCTGTAAATACACTTTGAGTTTGCTCGATATCAGGAGATGGTACATCCAATGAAGTATGTTCTAAGTGTAGTAGTTTTAGTAAATCACTTAATTGCTCACTACTTGGCTTTGCCAAAGTATTTAACAAACAACCTTGGTTAACATAACCATAATGAGTAATGAATGAAGGAATTTCGTCTAGACGATTTAGTACAAAAACAAAAGTAACTGTTTGGCTAAGCTCTGTGAGTATTTTATTAAGCTGCTCACAAGACTGCACATCAAGTCCGTTAAATGGTTCATCAAGCACAACTAAGTCTGCATTTGAGCTCAGTGCTTTAATTAGTAAAAGCTTGCGTGTTTCACCAGTTGATAGATCTCTAAAGTGCCGAGTAAGTAATTCATTAAACTTAAATAGTTTAATGAGCTGCTCTCGTAAACCGGCGTTATAGTTTTGGTCTGTAAAAATAAGTTCCTCTACTGCGCTAAGCTTTTCTCCTTCAAGCTCTTTATTTAACAACTGTTTTTGCGCATCAGATGAAACAAGTTGTAAGTTTTTAAACGTGCTTGCCATTCGGCCACTTTCATACTTGGCTTCACCTACTAATGCAGCTGTTAATGCTGATTTACCCGCACCGTTAGCGCCTAATAGCAGCCAATGTTCGCCCTGATTAACTTGCCAGCTTAAATTATGAATACTATATCGGCTTTTACCTTGCCCTTGTAGATAGCCATTAAATTGCTGAAATTGAATTGATTGCACAATCGACTGCACACTAAGATCCTAAGCAAATATTAAAATTATAAATTAACGTATTTTGAAAGCGCTTAGCAAGTGAGTTTTCATCACTTAAACATTAAAGCTTAAGAGTCAGCTACTTCTCGATTAAACACACGAGTTAGCACATCAATAATTGCTTGTTTATCTATAGGTTTAAAAATATGATCTTGTGCTCCACACTCGTTTGCATATGCAATATCATTCTCAGAGGTATTAGCAGTAACAACCACAATAGGTATACCATCATCAAAAATGTGTATTGCTTTACTTGCTTCAAAACCATCCATAACAGGCATGTTTAAATCCATAAAAATGACGTCATATTGCTTTTTAGTCACCATTTCGCAAGCAACCTTACCATTTTCAGCGCACTCATAACTAAAGCCTAGCGATGCTAGAACACGTGTTAAAACAAGCATATTAAGAGGATTATCTTCAACAACTAAGCAATGTAGTGTTGATGGAAGTAATGCATTTTTTGAAACTTCAAGTTGCTTAGTCACTATTGGAATTTGAAGGGTTACTAAAGCACCTTTTGGCTTATTGCTTTCAAATTGTATATCGCCATTAAAAGCTTTAACAATATATTGAACGCGAGCAAGACCTGTTCTGAGCCCTTGAAAATGATTATTTTGATTTAAAGAGTCAAAACCTGAAGTGCGAACAGGATTTGAAAAACCTATTCCGGTATCTTCTACTGTAATTATTAATTGATCGTTACGCAGTTTTGCCGTTACATTAACCTCTCCTTGTTCTGTAAACTTTAAAGCGTTACCAAGTAACTCTGTAAGGACTTGCTGTAAACGTTGGTGATCAATTTTTACAGTGCAATTAAGAGTTGAGTCAAGAGCGGTTACTAATTTGATGCCCTTTTGTGTATAGCCATACTCATAGGCAATTAATACTTTTTCTAATGATTTTAATAAGTTATCGTTTTTAGATTTTAAAGCCCAATGCCCTAAACTTAAAGCTTGTAAATCTTGTAGTTCATCAAGCATTGCGACTAATCTTAGAGCGCAGTACATTGCTTGATTTTTAATATTTTGCTTATTTTTTGAGATATTTAGCTCTTCAATAGAAACTACAAGACCTTGCAGCGGCGTTCTAAATTCGTGACTTGCTCTGGCAATAAAATGCTCTTTATTTTTACTAACTTGTTTCGAAAATTCTTTTTGCTTGTGGTACTTTTTTAGTGTGTGAAGTATCTTCTGCTCCATTGGCATAAATATAAACCGAAGCTCAACTAGCAATAACAACATAGCTAAAAGCCAAAATAACAACTCAAAATTAGAGACCCAATTAACTTTTTTAACGGCTTGTTTTTCGAACAAACTAACGGCGATATCTAAGCGCTTTAATAACTTTTCAACATGGACAACTGAGAAGATTTTCGATTCAACATCCCCTTGCTGATACAGCAAATTATTGGCTTCTTGAATAAATAATTTAATCTGGGAATCTAGACTATTAGGCTCCGATTCATATAAATTAATTAATTCTGGAGTTAAATATATATAATCGCCGCTTTCGCTTTTTGAGAGTAAACTTTTATGCGCACTTTCAAATAGGTTGATTGATGCTTTTAAAGAATGAACGTGCTCAGGGAGTTTATTCGGTGATGAAAGTATGACACCACTATGCCATGCTATTTTTTGCGAAAGCATACGCTGTTTACCGGCGATATTTATAATTTTTGCGTCAAAACGTTGTGCTGAAAAGAAATACTGCATAAGTGAAGCAGATAAACTGATAAGTAATGCAATGCTGATTAATGCCCATCTATAGCGGGTACGAATATTTTCTACAACTTTAAACATATTTAGACCTATTTTTTTGTTTTAAGTGTAGCTCATATTTTAAAAACTAATACGTGACTTATAATGATTATATTCATAAAAAAAACCAGTATATAAATACTGGGTTTCATATTAATCCACTGACTTTAATTTAACGATTTTCTAATCGGTTATAATCAAACATACCATATTCAACCCCTCGATATTTTTTAGCTGTGTTATGTAAAATATCACTGTATTGCCAAAATTGTGGGTGTGTACGGCGAATACCAAACTTAGTTTTTAATGCGCGGTAATCAGCTTCTATTTGCATCATTGGTAACTGCTCAGAAAAAGCAGCAACTTGCTGGTCATTATTTAAATACCAAATAGCTGCTGGGTAATCACCAATAAATCCAGGTACGATAGTCGCAGTATCTTCTTCATAGGCACGCTGTCCATCTTCGTTTAATAAACTAGATATATTGTAGTGCGCATTATGATGAATAATAGTGTAAGCCTTATGGCTATCATCACCTTGCTTAACTAACACAAAAGATAATTGTGGCAATAAGTTAACAGCTTTTGCTGGCATTGTATTAATCACACTTAAATCTTTAGGTACTTTAGTGTAATCGTATTTTTCACTTAATACTGGTGCTAAAGCCTCTTTCATTAACTCATAAAGTTCGTGTTGAGGATCGTCTGTTTTATACTCAATACCACTTGGTTGACTAAAATCTCGATTATTTTTAAAGAATTTAGAAAGGCTTGGAGGCGACTTTCTATACCAACTTTTATTAATTTGATTACGCTTTTGCTCAGGTAGTAATGCTAAGAAATTTTGCTCTCCCTCTAAGCGTAAAAAATCCATGTATAAACGCGTTACAAGTTGATGCCCTACATTCCCGTATACATCAAAGCCCGCTACTAACAAATAATGAATACGCTCAAACAATGCATAATCTAGTACCCACATTGTTTTTGGTTCTTGACCAATAAAGCCCTTCACAACTGTTGCACTGTCGTAATGACGGAAGATTGTTAACGCTGCATTTTTATTATTACCATCGCCTTGCCAAAGTAAATCAGTAGTAAGATGCTCACCGTTTTTAAACATTTTATTGGCTAGATCAACTTTAGCTTGTAAGTACTTTTGTTCGCGAACTGAATATTTAACCCAGCTCGAAATTGGTAGCGCATTACTCTCCTCTGCAGCAGGAAGCTCTAAAGCCTCTTCGTGTTGCATTAGCATCTCTCTTACAGCAGGAGTCGCCACTTTTTTAGGGTCAGCAAAAGCGACCCAAAAATGATCATTTATAACGTTCAAAGCTATTTGCCCACGACAAACAGGTCCTTTAATAAAGCCCATTATAATGAGCTCAGCTTCATCAAGCATAAACTGATATTTTGAATTAATAGGAATCACTTCAAATGTTTTAAAGGGATTAGATGCTGATTTAGGATCATAGCTAGGCATTTGCTTAACAGTATAATCTGGTGCAATGAACTGCTCATATAAACGTAATAACTTAGCTTCATTAAGCTCAAGTGGTAAATGCGTTTTAGAGAGTATTGTTGTGCGTTCTTGCATAAAGCGGTAATAAACACGACTAACTTTAGGATCATCATAAGGACGACGTGTATTTATAAGCTGTATTTCCTCACCTGGAGGTGTGCTTGAGCGTACTAATTTAAAAAAGCTTTGAGGGTTATCTGGCGTAAAATATACGTGCGCTAAAAACCAATGTTCATAAATATAGCGAGCTGATAGTTGATACTTTAAATCATCTTGATTTAAAAAAGCTTCCCAACCCTTTATTTTATTCTGATCAAACTTACTTGGTGGCTTAATATGCGACATTTTACCGCCTGTTTTTAGCCATTTTTGTAAATGATTAAACTCCTCACGAGATACACCAGGCAAACCATAAGGCATACCAGCATGAGGCTGATCATTAGCCAACCTGTCAAACTCCCCCATAGTGGCACATGTCTGCGAACGACCTAATGAGAAGTCAAACTCATCATCTAATACTTCATTTTCTGGTAACTCATGACTTTGCTTTAGCACTAAACTATTAAATAAAACACTGCCCGCTAAATTAGCTTCTTCAGTTTGTACTCGTTCATTAAGTACTGGCGTAAAGTTTTTCTCTCGCCATTGTTGAGTGTTAGTTGCATCAAATAATAAACGACTTGGGGTTGTCGCTAGTAAACGAGTTCCATCATAAACCAACTCTTTACTTAATCCTCTATCAATACCTTCAGGAGATGAAAGCTTAAGCTGACAAGGAGCGTCATAACAACCATGGCAAACCACACAACGAGTATCGAGCACTGGCTTTACGTTTTGTAAAAAATCAGCACCAGCAAGTGTAGAGTGTGGAACAATACGTTCTTGCGTTTGCTCAGGACCAAACAAATCGTCGTAATGAGCATTACCTAAGTATGCACAACCACTAAGAATAATTAATACAAACGTACTTATTATTATTTTTTTCATTCGTCCTCATCACCTAAATCAAATGTGGGCATCATATCCATTTGTGGTGAAACGAATGTTTTTTGAGCTTCAGTATTTAAAACAATACTTAAAAGAGGACCATGCGTTAATGTTATTTGCGCATCATGTTCTTGCTCTAATATATTTAAATATAAAGAGTTACTAATAAGTAACTCATAACCGCTTACAGTAATAGCTATACTGCTATCTTCACTTGGATTTTGACAAATTTGGGCTAGCAACTCATCATTTAGAGAAATGGAAATTTCAAAATCAGGTTGCTCTAAATCTCTCTCACTTAATGTTTCATCAAGGAGAAATAAAGGGAGGGTTAAATTGCTATCTTGTTCAAATTCCATTGCGATCTCTGCACTTGCTGACGATTTAATTAACAAGCATTATAACAAACTAGCGAGTAAATTAACGCTAAAGCTAATGCAAATAAATCAAGAATAAAGGCTTACTTCACTTTATACTTAATAAATATATGAAGAATTTAAACGTCATCCATTACGGATTGGATCACCGAAAATACAGCGCCTTGAGAATCGCAAATAATGCTAAAACGACTAACATCGGGGATATCAGTATCAGATACGCATATTTCACCACGAGACTAATTGCCTGATTTATTGTTATATCACAGTTTTTCACTGAAAAATAAATCATCCAATGATCGCAGGTATCTTCAGGCTAATCACTTGTCATTTCAAGCATGCCACCAATTGTTCGTCCTCTATCAAGAATAAAGTGCATTTAGCTCACCTAAGGTTACAACCTTTTACTCATTTTCTTGCCATAGCGCAACAGTCGTACCTACAGTTTTTTTAGCATAAGCATACAGCCAGCACTCATTACATTATGAAGACCCGAAATAATTTAAGCACCTAGCTTTTTCTCTTTTACAACACAATCATCGACATTATCGACTGTAATATAAGCCAAACAATGACTTCATATCTCTGGAATAACTTGCTCTTTAGGTATCTTATATAAGCCGCTATATCAACATCTTGTTTTTGTAGCATGGTGTAATATATCTTCTCCAATAGATTAATCCGCCCCCCCCCCCCAATCAAACAATTATGTATAAAACGCCTACCTTCTTTTCAATTATGTATACAAAGTTCTGACCAACAGAAAATGCTATTTGGATGATTTTCAGTTTCACTCATGATTAAGTCTTTACTATTCTACTTTTATCTAAACGAGCCATGTAAATTTTTATAAACTATATAACTGAACAGATCATAAATTGAGATTAGAACAATAAAAATCAGAATCGATAAAGTGAAGGCACAATTTTAAAGTTAAAAAGCCCAAACTGTTAGATTCGGGCTTTCTACAATGTGAAGTCGGTGCGCTACGCATATGCAGTAGAATGTTTTAGTGCCCAAAGCGGTGGAGAGCCACAGTGTAAATACACCACTATCATTCTCTCAAGCTGCTTATTATCGCGCTATTGCTGAGACTGGTGAGCTTCTTTAAAGTG
>NZ_WTLC01000052.1:0-24713 GCF_011378875.1 Pseudoalteromonas sp. Z9A5 | reverse complement strand
TTACAGCTCATGACCCACTTTAAAGAAGCTCACCAGTCTCAGCAATAGCGCGATAATAAGCAGCTTGAGAGAATGATAGTGGTGTATTTACACTGCAACTCTCCACTGCTGTGGGCACTATGGCATTCCGCACCGACTTCAAGTTTTAAAGTGCCCGCATTTAATAATTCGGGCTCTTTACGTCTGCAGAAAAGTGAGATATGGGTTAATAAGGTAATACCTCCTAAATATATTCGTCTAGATGTTTTCACAATAAAAGCTTTGGTGTCATTAGTTACATAGACGTGATGAGTAATGTAGATTTCTTAGATATTAAGAAGTAATTTATTTGGAGGAGTATTGTATGTTTTCGATATTAGTCGTACGGTGGTTTGTCACATTTTGTGCTTAAAAATAAAACGCCAGCTCTAGGTTGGCGTTAAAATACAATATTAAAGTTTAATTTAAGCTTTAGGGCCTGCATTTTTTATATCGTCAGATACATCGTACTTAGCAAAGTTTTCAGTGAAGTCAGCAGCAAGTTTTGCTGCATATTCATTGTACTTAGCTTTATCTTCCCAAGTATTAATTGGGCTAAGTAAGTTAGTATCTACACCCGGAACTGCTACTGGTACGTCTAGGTTTAATACGTCAATATGTTGAGTTTCAACTCCCGCTAATTTACCAGATACAATTGCATCAATTACTGCGCGAGTAGTTGGGATATCAAAGCGCTTACCTGTGCCGTAAGGACCGCCAGTCCAACCTGTATTTACAAGGTACACTTTAGCGCCAAACTCGCGTACACGCTTCATAAGAAGCTCAGCGTAAACACCTGCAGGGCGTGGGAAGAATGGTGCGCCAAAACATGTTGAAAATGTTGATTCAATATCGCTAGTAGATCCAATCTCAGTAGAGCCCACTTTAGCTGTGTATCCACTTAAAAAGTGAAAAGCAGCGGCTTCTTCGCTAAGAATAGAAACCGGTGGTAATACACCACTTACATCGCAGGTTAAAAACACAACTGCTTTTGGCTCGCCTGCACGGTTTTCTACTTTACGTTTTTCAACGTGTTCAAGTGGGTAAGCTGCACGGCTATTTTGAGTTAGACTTGTATCGTGAAAATCTGGAACGCCTTTTTCATCTAGTACTACATTTTCTAAAATAGTACCGAAGCGAATTGCATTCCAAATTACAGGTTCATTCTTTTGTGAGAGGTCTATACATTTAGCATAACAACCGCCTTCAATATTAAACACGCTTCCTGGTGCCCAACCGTGTTCATCATCCCCAATTAAGAAGCGAGTTGGATCTGCTGAAAGAGTTGTTTTCCCAGTGCCTGATAAACCAAAAAATAATGCAGTATCGCCAGCTTCACCTACGTTAGCAGAACAGTGCATTGGTAATACACCTTTTGCTGGTAGTAGGAAGTTTTGTACAGAAAACATTGATTTTTTCATTTCACCGGCGTAACGCATACCTGCAAGTAACACTTTACGTTGTGCGAAATTAATAATAACGGTGCCATCGCTGTTTGTTCCATCACGCTGTGGGTCACATACAAACGAGGGTACATTCATAACTTGCCATTGTGGAAAGTTAGAGGCGTTATATTTTTGTGGTTCAATAAACATGTTTTTGGCGAATATATGGTGCCATGCGGTTTCAGTAGTAACGACTACAGGTAGATAGTGCTTAGAGTCTGCGCCAACTTCTAGGTGAGAGGTGAAGTGGTCATTACTTTGCACATGTTCTTCTACGCGAGCCCATAAAGCGTCAAATTTGTTTTCATCAAATGGGCGGTTTACATTACTCCATTGAATGTCATCTTGAGTTGTTGCTTCTTGAACAATGAAACGATCTTTTGGTGAACGACCAGTACGATGACCAGTGATTGCAACAAAAGCTCCATTTGCGGCTAAAGTACCTTCGCCACGGCGGATCGCATGCTCGACAAGTTCAGCTGCGGTTAAATCGACAAAACGTGTAGCACTTTTAGTCATGTTTATACCTAACTATGTGAGAGAGTTTGAACGGATAGCTCTGGGATGTCAGTGCCCTTAAACTGAAATTATAGTAACAGAAGGTTTTAAGATATTCGAGCCCGTAAAGGCTCTAAAAACATATATATTTAGGAAAAAACATGAATAATTTCAATGATACCGGTGTCATAAAAGTGCGACTATTTATGACACCGGTATCATCTTTTTATAATATAAAACCGCATGTTTTGCGGTTTTGATTAGTGAGAATTGTTTAAGTTAAGTAATTAGTTAAAAATACTTTTTACGTCTTGTTCGTTAAAAACATATTCTTTTAAGCAATAATGACAACTAATATTAACAGACCCTTTTTCTTCAACATCTTTGAGCAATTCTTGCTGACCTATGTTAACAAGTGCGGTGATTGTTTTATCGCGGCTACAACCACATTTAAATTTAATAGCCTGTGGTTCGAATACGCGAGGGTTATCTTCGTGGTATAAACGAGTAAGAACAGTATTAGCATCAAGGTGTAATAGCTCTTCATCTTTAATGGTGTTGCTCAGAGCTTCTAAGTGAGCAAAGTCTTCAATCGACTTTTGTTTATCAACAGGTAGTACTTGTAAAAATAGACCACATGCTTTTGCACTGCCTTCTGTTGTGTCTGTTGCAAACCATAAACGTGTTTTTAATTGCTCTGATTGCTCAAAATAGCTTTCAATACACTCACTCAATGTGTCGTGCTCTAGCGGTACTATACCTTGGTAACGTTCGCCTTTACTTGGAGTAATGGTTATAACCATATAACCTTGCCCAATAAGCTCTTTTACCGTAGTACCGGTTATTTCGCTTTGTAAACGGGCTATACCACGCATGTTTTGTTTGTCATCACCATTAATTACTGCATATTTAACAGGTCCGTCACCTTGTAGTTGAACTGCAATTTCGCCTTCAAACTTTAAAGTCGCTGTAAGTAAACAGGTTGCAACGAGTAACTCTCCAAGCAAAGCCTTAACTGGTGCAGGGTAATTATGGTCGGCGATCATTTCATTGTAGGCACTCTCGATCTGAACGAGTTCGCCACGAACATCTAATTTGTTGAATAAATAACGGTGAAGTAAATCTTGTTGCATGAGCGGCTATACCTAACTTGATTTCATTTTTAAAAGTTCGCGTCTTTGCTTTTTATCGGGTTTTTTAACCGGATGAGGGGCAAAAAAGCTGTTATTTTTACGTGCGATAGCATTTTCTTCGCGTTTAACAATACTTGCATCAGATTCTTGATACAAGGTCTGTGCAATGGGGGCGCTTTGGCGATTTTCAAGCACTTTGTGTATAGTTATTATTTTTTCATCTACGCCTTGAGCAAGTTTGATTGTTGCTCCGACTTCTACTATTTTACTCGCTTTTGTACGCTGACCATTATAATGCACTTTACCTCCTTGCACCATTTCTCGAGCGGCTGCGCGTGTTTTATAAAAGCGAGCTGCCCATAACCATTTATCTAATCGAACTTTTAGCTCGTCTGCATGGTCTGAGCTTAACTTAGCATTACTTTTTTTACTCATAAGGAATTTTATCCATTATTTTTATAACTTAAAATTTATCATGAAATCATCTTAGGATGAAGGTATTACAACGAGTGCTTTCTTTTTGTACAACATGGTGAAGCTATTCATTTCGTTTACAAAGTTTAATATTAGTGCGCTTGTTGAATGAAAAATGAAAGGGTACTATGGGTACGCGCTTACGCAGTAAATTAAAATAAGAACATTATTTATGGAACAACAAATTCAGCAGTTTAAACAATTTTTAACTCGCTTACCGCACGCTAAATTAAGTGCATTAGTTACACTGTTAGTTGTTGTTTATCTTGCTTTTTTATTATCGCAGTTAGTTTGGCTTTTATGGCCAAAACCAGTTATGTCACCACTTACCCCAATGCATCAAGGTAATCAATCAAAAAGCGTTAGTAATAGCTCAGCGCAGCATATTATTGAGCAATTTTTATTTGGTAAAGTAACTGTAACAAATAACAATAATGCTGCACAGCAATCGCAGGTTATTAACAATGCACCTGAAACACGTTTAAGTATTAACTTAACTGGCATCGTTGCTGTAAATAATGATGACCAAGCAGGCATGGCAATTATTGAATCACAAGGTAAACAAGTGAGCTACCTTGTTGAAGACGTTATACAAGGTACAAGAGGTAAAGTATCGCAAATATTACCAGATCGTGTGATTTTGAGTGTGAATGGTCGGTTTGAAACATTAATGCTTGATGGTTTAGATTTTACTAAAAAAGTATCAATGCCCGTTTTAGCTGCCCGCGATGATGCAGATATGGGACCACAACAATTTGAATTAGCAGCAAGTGATCAGCAAATAAATGCAACGGCTGATCCCGAAGTAAAAGAAGCAATAATAGAAACGCGTGAAGAACTACTCGAAGAACCAGGAAAGTTATTTGACTATATACGCGTTTCGCAAGCAATGAGCGATGGAGAGCTTATTGGTTACCGCTTAAGTCCAGGTAAAGAGCCCGAATTATTTAAGCAAATGGGATTACAAAATAACGATTTAGCTATTGCAATTAATGGCTATCAATTAACAGATTTAAAACAGGCCATGTCAGCTATTAATGAGCTGCGAAATAGTACTGATGCCAATATCACTATAGAACGTGATGGTGAACAAATAGATGTGCAATTTAGCCTGCAATAACTTAGCTTTGGAGTTTTAACATAATGGTTCAGGTGCTACACCTCAATAAAATTAAGAAAGGGTTAGCTAAGTATGCAGCACTTTTTTTAGCGGCAAGTATTTCATTGTCAGTTTCAGCTGTTGAATACGCTGCTAACTTCAAAGGTACAGATATCAACGAGTTTATTAATATTGTTGGTAAAAACCTTAATAAAACAGTCATCATCGACCCTAATGTGCGTGGCAAAGTTAATGTGCGTAGTTATGAGCTTATGGATGAGTCGCTTTATTATCAGTTCTTTTTAAATGTTTTGGAAGTTTACGGCTATTCGGCTGTTGAAATGGATAATGGCATTATTAAGGTTGAAAAAAGTTCTGATGCTAAAAAATCTAATGTGCCATTAATTACTGATGGTAATGAAGCCAGCGGCGACATGATGATTACGCGTGTTGTGCGTGTTAAAAACGTAAGCGTACAAGAACTTGGTCCATTAGTTCGCCAGTTTAGCGATCAAAAAGATGGCGGGCATGTTGCTAACTTTAACGCTGCGAATGTAATGATGTTAACGGGTCATGCTGCATCAGTTAATCGTTTAGTTGAGATTATTCGCTCAGTGGATCAAGCGGGTGATAAGCGAGTTGATATTGTTAAGCTTAAATACGCCACTGCTGATGATGTTGTCTCAGTTGTAGATAATATCTACAAAGACAACGGTAAAGGCAGTGTTCCTGAGTTTTTAATTCCAAAAGTAGTTGCTGATGGGCGTACCAACAGCGTTATTGTAAGTGGTGAAGGCCAAGCTCGCACTCGTGCAATTGAACTAATTAAACGCCTTGATGGCGAGTTAGAAAGTCAGGGCAATACAAAAGTATTTTACCTAAATTACGCTAAAGCTGAAGATTTAGTTAAGGTACTACAAGGTGTTAGTAAGTCATTAGTAGATGATGGTCAAGGTGGAGCGGCTAAGACAAGCAGTCGTAATAGTAACGATACCAGCATTGAGTCTCACCCAAGTTCAAACTCATTAATTATTACGGCTCAGCCCGATACTATGCGCTCACTTGAATCTGTTATTGAGCGACTTGATATTCGTCGTGCTCAAGTTCTGGTTGAGGCAATCATTGTTGAGGTGATGGAATCTGACGGTGTGAACCTAGGAGCACAGTGGATTTCTGAAGATGGTGGTTTATTACAGTTTAACAATGGCTCTACGGTTCCGGTTGGGTCGTTAGCTGTTGCCGGTGTAGAAGCTCAAGATATAACAACAACACAAACAGTGATTGGAACTGAGACTGGTACGGTTACAAGCTATGATGAAACGAGTACCGGTGATTACTCTAGCCTTGCCTCATTGCTTAGCGGTATTAATGGCTTAGCGTTTGGCATTGTAAAAAGTGACTGGGGCGCAATTATCCAGGCCGTTTCTACCGACACTAACTCAAATATATTAGCGACGCCTTCCATTACAACAATGGATAATGAGGAAGCTTCAATGATTGTGGGTCAAGAAGTACCTATAATTACAGGTTCTCAAACAGGAAGTGATAACTCTAACCCATTCCAAACAGTTGAACGCCAAGAAGTGGGTGTAATGTTAAAGGTTACGCCACAGATTAATGATGGCTCAGCTGTATTGCTTACTATTGAACAAGAAGTATCGAGTGTGAGTGGTGCAACTGCCGTTGATATTTCAGTTAATAAACGTGCAATTAAAACAACAGTAATGGCTGACGACGGTGGTATGGTTGTACTTGGTGGCTTAATTGATGAAGATGTGCAAGAAAGTGTATCTAAGGTACCAATACTTGGTGATATTCCTATTATAGGGCATCTATTTAAATCTACTAATACCACTAAGCGCAAACGTAACTTAATCGTATTTATTCGTCCCACTATTATTAGAGATGGCATAAGTATGAATAAGTTAAGTTTTAATAAATATAACTTTATACGTAACGCGCAAGTAAAAGAAAGTGATGATGGCATAGAGCTAATGCCTAACACTGATACGCCTGTTTTGCCTGAATGGAATGACGAATTAGTGCTGCCACCTACGTACGAAGAGCACTTACGCAGCCAGCAAGATCAACAAGAGAAGAATGATGACTAATGCGATTCAAGAGATAAACCAAGATGTGGTTCATCCTAGTACGCATAATCAGGATGAACTATTAACAAGTGATGTACTTGTTGAGCTTCCAGCAAAGCGCTTACCATTTTCATATGCTAAGCGTGCTGGAGTATTACTAAGCAAAAACAAAGATCATCGAATCGTATATTATCGTGGAGATCTTGATGTAGAAGTACTTTTAGAAGTACGTCGCATTGCGGGCTATGGTTTTACATTAGAGCAGCTTGAGGATGACAAGTTTGAACTATTACTTGAAGCTTCATATCAGCGAGATAGCTCTGAAACCCAGCAGATGATGGAAGACATTGGTAACGAGGTTGATTTATTCTCACTTGCTGATGAGCTTCCTCAGACAGAAGATTTACTTGCCGGCGACGACGACGCGCCAATTATCAAGCTTATTAACGCTATGCTTAGTGAAGCGATCAAAGAAGGTGCATCCGATATTCATATCGAAACCTTCGAGCAAGAATTGGTTATTCGTTTCAGAGTAGATGGTGTACTTAAAGAGGTACTTAAGCCTAATCGTAAATTAGCGTCTTTACTCGTATCTCGTATTAAAGTAATGGCTAAACTCGATATTGCCGAAAAGCGTATTCCACAAGATGGTCGTATTAGTTTACGTATTGCTGGTCGCGCAGTTGATGTACGCGTATCTACAATGCCATCTAGTTTTGGTGAGCGCGTAGTATTGCGTTTACTCGATAAAAATAACGCGCGTTTAAACCTTGAAGATTTAGGTATGACAGCGCCAAACCGTGCTTTATTTTCTGATTTAATTAGTAAACCTCACGGTATTATTTTGGTTACTGGACCTACAGGTTCTGGTAAAAGTACCACCTTGTACGCAGGTATGAGCCAAATTAACTCGCGCGATCGCAACATTTTAACCGTTGAAGATCCAATTGAGTATGAAATTCCAGGTATTGGTCAAACACAGGTAAATACAAAAGTAGATATGACATTTGCTCGGGGGCTACGTGCTATTTTACGTCAAGACCCTGATGTAGTTATGGTCGGTGAAATACGTGACCTTGAAACCGCGCAAATTGGTGTGCAAGCATCTCTTACGGGTCACTTGGTTATGTCTACTTTACACACTAATACTGCATCTGGTGCTATTACCCGTATGGAAGATATGGGTGTTGAACCTTTTCTACTTTCATCATCTTTACTTGGTGTTTTATCACAGCGCTTAGTGCGTACCTTATGTAATAGTTGTAAAGAAGGTCATGTTGCTGATGAAGGTGAGTGTCAGTTACTGGGTGTGCCGTTTGAGAGTGAGCCAACTATATACCGTGCTGTAGGTTGCGAAGAATGTAATTTTAATGGCTATAAAGGTCGTACTGGTATTCATGAATTACTTGTAGTTGACGAAACAATACGTGAAATGATTCACAACGGCAAAGGCGAGCAAAGTGTAGAAAAATACATTCGTAAAAAAAGCCCAAGTATTCGTCAAGATGGTTGCAGTCGTGTGCTTGTAGGTAAAACAACGCTTGAAGAAGTGCTGCGTGTTACCCGTGAGGAAGGTTAGTTATGGCGGCGTTTGAGTACCGCGCCTTAGATGGCAAAGGAAAAGAAAAAAAGGGCATTTTAGAAGCTGATACAGCTAAGCAAATTCGCCAAATTTTACGTGACCAAAAACTAACGCCACTCGAAGTATCACCAGCAGCACAAGGTGATAAACAAGTTAAAGGCGAAAAAACTTCATTATTAGGTGGCTTTTTTAAACCTTCTATATCCACTTCTGATCTGGCGCTTATTACTCGTCAACTAGCAACATTAATTCAGTCAGCATTGCCAGTCGAAGGTGCTGTTATGGCTGTTGCTGAGCAATGTGAGAAGCCACGCTTAAAGCGTATGTTAATGTCAGTACGTTCAAAAGTTGTTGAAGGTTATACACTTGCCGATGGTATGAGTGAATTTCCACATGTGTTTGATGATTTATACCGAGCAATGGTTGCAGCAGGTGAAAAGTCGGGTCATTTAGATCAAGTATTAAATCGACTTGCTGACTATACCGAGCAGCGCCAGCATATGCGCAGTCAAATTACTCAAGCAATGGTTTACCCTATTATTTTGGTTATATTTGCGATTGGTATCGTCTCGGTCTTATTAGGCACGGTTGTTCCTAAAATACTAAAAACCTTTGAAAAAACTAAACAAGTATTACCTTGGACAACAGAGTGGGTAATGGCGGGTAGTCATTTTGTACAAAATTATTGGTTTATTAGTTTAATTGCTATTACTGGTATTGCTATAGGTATTAAACATGCTTTAAAACAGCCAAAAATTCGTTTTTGGTGGGATGACCGAATACTCCATATGCCAGGTATAGGTAAAGTTGCACGTGGTATTAATACTGCCCGCTTTGCACGTACTTTAAGTATTTTATCGTCAAGCTCAGTACCACTACTCGAAGGTATGCGTATATCGGGTGGTGTTTTGGTTAACGAAAAAATTAAGAAGGCGGTTGCAGCAGCTTCCGACCGGGTAAGTGAAGGAGCAAGCTTAAGAGCTGCACTTCAGCAAACAAAGTTGTTTCCGCCAATGATGCTACACATGATAGCCAGTGGCGAAAAATCCGGTGAGCTTGAACAGATGTTAGAGCGAGCCGCAAATAACCAAGACCGTGAATTTGAAAGCATGGTTAACGTATCGCTAAAACTATTAGAACCTGCAATGATTGCTTCAATGGCAGTGATTGTATTGTTTATAGTGATGGCAATTTTACAGCCAATTATGGCAATGAATAAAGCCGTAGGGCTTTAATTTTTTATATATTAATGGTTTTACCTAAACCATTTTTGTTTAGTGTTTTTAGAATAATGAGGTAATTACGTGAATAAACAATCAGGTTTTTCTTTACTAGAAGTGATGGTGGTACTGGTTATCATCGGAATGATTATGTCAATTGTAGCGCCTAATATTATGGGTCAACAAGAAGAGGCAGCTATTGATAAAGCGCACTTGGATATTCAACAACTTGAAGATGCAATGAGCCTTTATAAACTTAAAAATAAGAGCTACCCAAGCACAGAGCAAGGACTTGAAGCACTTGTAAATAAAACAAGCATTGAGCCTGTTCCTAAGCGCTTTCCTGATGGTGGTTTTATTAGTGAGTTACCAGATGATCCATGGGGTAATACATACCAGTTAATTAGCCCTGGAGAAGTAGGTAAATTTGATATCTTCTCTATTGGTCCTGACGGTGAAGTGGGAACTGATGATGATATTGGTAACTGGGATCCTGAGAAACAATAATGCTGATTAATCGTATTTTGTGTTCGTACGTTAATAACCAGAGCTTACTATGAAAGTAAGCTCTAAACGTATGCATTCAAAAAGCAAAGGCTTCAGTTTAATAGAAATTTTAGTGGTATTAGTGATCATCGCTTTTGCCACCAAAATGGTGGTATATAGCTTAGAAGGTGGCGCGGAAGATGCGTTAGACACTCAAGCTCTTAGGCTACATACCACCATTAATATGGCATCTGAATTTGCTATTTTGAACCAAGTCGAGTTAGGAGTTCAGGTTGATAATAATATATTTGAATTCTTAGTTTTTGATGGCGAAAAATGGATAACATTTGATAGAGAAGAGCTATTTGAACCGATTGAATTTGATGAGCGCTTTAAGTTAACGCTTAACCTTGAAGACTTAGCATGGGCAGCAGATAACTTGCTTGAACAATCTAATTGGCGCGAACTAATGAGCGGTGGTGACGAGGATAGCTTATTAGAACTTAGGGAACTTAAAATTCCACAAGTGCTTATATTATCATCTGGAGAAGTAAGTGCATTTCAGCTTACGCTTGAATTAAAAGAGCAAAGTGAGCCTGTTTACTTTATTGAGGGTGAGTTTACCGCACCAGTTAACTTACGCCGAGAGCCAGAGTAATGAATACCAGTAAAGGTTTTACCTTATTAGAAGTGTTAGTTGCCTTAAGTATTTGTGCTATGACGGGCATTGCTGCAATGCAAGCAACTAGTGAGCATATACATCACTTATCGAGTATTGAGGATCAAACTTACGCTTCGTGGGTTGCTGAAAATGTAATGATAGAGCAGCGTACCAAAGGCGAGCAGTGGGAAGGTAAAGATAAACTGCGTGGTAGTGAAATAATGGCAGGTGTGGAGTGGTTTTGGCAGCAAAATGTTATTGCTACTGCAGATAAAAGTTTCGTAAAATTAACGATCAATGTCTTTAGTGACGAAAAGTATGAGCACTCTGTATATGAGCTTTCAACTTATTTAAATAAAGGTAATAAGTAAGTGAAGCAGCGAGGGTTTACGTTACTAGAAGTGATGGTGGCTTTAGGTATTTTGGCTTTTGTTATTATTGCGACTCATCAAATATTAGAAACGACGACGAGAGCCAAAGATGCTTCTGATGAGAAAATAGCAGAGCTAAATGGTTTGCAAACTACATTTAGGCTTATGGACCAAGATTTTAGTCAAATGACAAAACGTGTTGTACGCAATGAGTCGGGCGACGAACAAGATTTATATTTACTCGCGGGACGCTATATACTTGAAAGTCAATATGATGGAATAGCGTTTGTACGCGATGGCTGGGTAAATCCAATCAACTTATTGCCGCGTTCTGAACTTCAAGCTGTTGGCTATAGAGTTATTGACGATAATTTAGAGCGAGTTTATCGAGTGTATGTTGATCAACTCGATAACACTGAACCACGAGTTCAAGTTGTGCTTAAAAATATTGAAGAGCTCAAGTTTGAATTCTTAGATGACAAAAATGAATGGCAAGATCAATGGGAAATTAAAGCATTACCAAAAGCAGTTGCCGTTACATTACAACAAATAGAACTTGAACCTATTCGTCGCATATTTTTAGTACCAGGGCAGGGTAAAGTGATTACACCTCCAAGTACAACAACGTCTACTGGTACCGAACAAAATGACGGAGATACGCAATAATGGGTCATCAATCTTCTCGTGGTGCGGCAATTGTTATAGTGCTGTTCATGGTTGCATTAGCCGCAGTTTTAGCGGTGGAAATGAGCGCTAATTTAATGGTGCAGGTACAAAAGAGTACCAATTTACAAGGTCATCAACAGGCTAAGTGGTACGCTTACGGAGCAGAAGAACTTGCTATTAAAGCACTAATCCAAAGCAAAAAAGATGACCCTGACAAAACAACGCTAGAACAAGTGTGGGCTACGCAGGGAGATATACCATACCCAGTTGAAAACGGTACGTTAAGTGGAAAAATAACGGATTTACAGGCCTGCCTAAATTTAAATGCACTTGGTGTAGAACCCGATTCAAATAGTGTAAGTAAAACAAATCCTGCACATAAAGCATTGTTTGCATTACTTGAGAATATAGAAGACTTACCAAGTGATGAATCAGAAGAGACAATGGCGGATAGTGTATTTGATTGGCTTGATGCTGACAGCATAACGTATCGCTCAGGTGCTGAAGAAGGTGAGTACTTATCGCGTGATTTCCCTTATATGACTGCTAATAGCTTATTTGCATCAACTTCAGAGCTTCGTTTAGTTAAGGGCTTCAACCCGCTTGTAATGGAAAAGGTATTACCTTTTGTATGCGTTATTCCGGGGAGTACGTTACTTTCTATTAATATAAACACATTAACGTCCGATCAGGCCCTAATACTTAGTGCATTAATTGATGAGTTAAGCTTATCTGGTGCTGAAGCCGTTATAGCAGCCCGACCGCAAGCCGGTTTTGATAATAAAGAAGATTTTTTTGAAGAAGTACAACAGCAAGGCGGACAAAACGTTAAAGCAGTCGAGAACTTATTTAGCGTAAGTAGCGAATATTTTAAATTACAAACGCAGGCAAACTTTGTCGATCTGCGTTTTTCGATGACCACATTACTGTATGCCTCAAATGGCGATGTAACGATACTGGCGCGAAAATTTGGAGGCGTACAGTGACAGAAATATTGTTGATCCGCACGGGTCAAACCGAGCAAGAATTACTTAACTGGTTAATATACTCACCACAAGAACAAGAAATAATAGCCAGTGGTGAATTATCGGATGCGAGCCATTTAAGTGAACTCACTGAAAAAGCACAAAGTCGTGAAGTCGTTGTGTTGCTTCCTTGTGATCAAGTACAACTAAAAACAGTTGCTTTGCCAACTAAATGGAACCGCAAACTCGAACAAGCATTGCCATATATGCTCGAAGAAGATATTGCCTGCGATGTAGATGATTTATTTATTGCTGTGGGTGAATCAACGATGGTTGGAGAGCAACATGGAATACGTGTTGCTATGATGGATCGTGAATGGTTTGAGCGATGGCTTGCATTATTTACAGAGTATAGTTTATCGGTATATAAAATATTACCAGATGCTTTGTTATTACCTCCTGCAGATGAAGGTACGGTAACAGCGATAGAGCTTAATAATCAGTGGTTATTTAAGCAAGATCACTGGCGAATAGGTGCAGTGGAAAGAAGTTGGTTAAGTGGCTATTTAACGGCAACGGGCAATCCTGATATAAAGCACTTTAGCCCTGCAACCCAATTTCCTGAGAGTGTAAACTTATTACCTCAAACCGGTGACTATGATTTGCCGTTAGCATTATTTGCTAAACAACTCGAACACGTTAAATTTAACCTTCGCCAAGGAATGTACCAACTTAAAAAGAAAAGTACATTATGGTGGGGATATTGGAAAAGTGCTGCCATTGTTGCTGGTGTTGCGTTGGTATCGACTATCGCGATAAAAGCTATTGAGTTGAATCAATTAAATACACAGTTAGAAATTGCTAAAACACAAGTGGTTGAACGTTATCAAACAGCTTTTCCTGGCACTAAAGTGCGCCCACAACTTGTTAAAAGCCAAATTATGGGTGAACTTAAAAAAATACAGGGTTCAAGTGATGCTGGATTTTTAGATTTAACAACTAATTTAGTTGATGTGTTTTCACAAGTAAGTGAATTTACACCTGAGACATTGCGTTATGATAATCGTCGTAATGAATTGCGTATTCGTGCTAGAGCTAAAGACTTTCAAACTTTTGGTAAAGTTAAAGCATTACTCGAAAAACAGGGTTTAACAGTAGATCAAGGCTCACTAAATAACGACGGTGACTTTGTTGTAGGCGAAATTAAACTGCGAGGTACAGTATGAAAAAGCAGTTAATACAATATTGGCGCTCACTTAAAGAACAAGAGCAACAGTTAGTCATAATCGCTGGTGGTATTTTTATTATTTTTATTATTGTAATGGGAATATTTAGACCGTTAAATAATGCGATAGAACAGGCTGAAAAATCAAAAATTAAACAGCAAGAACTATTAGTTTGGGTTGATAAAAGCATTGCTCAGCTTAAAGCCGCAGGTAATACAAAAGTTTCGAGCACCCAAAATCTAAGCCAAATTGTTAATTCAACTCGTGGGCGTTATAAAATCACAATTAGTAAAATGCAGCCAAGTGATGACTCACTGCGTTTAACGCTCGATTCAATAGAGTTTAATCAACTTATAGAGTGGCTCGATGAACTGGTGAGTCAGCATGGAATTCGAGTTGAAAATTTAGATTTAAGCCGTGACGATAAACCGGGTTATGTGCGTGTAAGTCGTTTGGTATTAGAGAATTAATTGATGAAAAAAACAATAACGTTATCTATCGTATTTTTACTTAGCTTTATTATTTTTTGTATTGTTAAGCTACCTGCTGTTATAGCACTTGATTTAGCTAAGCCTTATTTGCCTAAACAATTAGAGGTAGGTCAAACCATAGGCAGTGTGTGGCAAGGGAAAATGATGCAGTTACGCTACGAAGGTGAGCAATTAAATAATGTACGTTGGGATATTTCTGGATGGCAATTATTTACAGGTCAGTTAAATGTGAATTTAAAATTTGGTGATCCACGTGAGCGTAGTGATATTTCGGGTTATGCGGATGTCAGTTACGGATTATTAAACAACACAGTTAAAGTAACCGATGGACTTGTACGCTCAACGGTAGAGCGAGCAATGCAACGTATTCAATTACCGCTGCCAGTTACTGCAAAAGGACGCGTAATATTAGAGCTTAATGAATACACTTCGGGTGAGCCTTACTGCGAGTCATTACAAGGTGAAATAGCGAGTCCTGATATTGACGTACAAGGCTTAAATGGCTGGTTTAACATTGGTCCACTAGGTGGAAAGCTAAGCTGTAAGTCGGGTGATGTGGCTATATTAATTGACCCTGAGAACACGTTAGGTCTTGAGGCAGATGCTACACTTAAAGCTAATTTTGATTTTAGAGTAGCCGGTTACGTTAAACCTGATGCCAGCTTACCTAAAGATGTACATGACGCGGTTAAGTTTTTAGGTCGACCAGATAACCAAGGTCGTTACCCGCTCAATTTTTAATACTTATAAATAAAGAGTTTTGATGCAATTACCCCAATTTACTGAGCTACATGCAAAGCAGCTCAGCACTTTTTTAGACACCCAGCCAAAAGCAATGACCTTAACGCAAAGCCAAGGCTATTTATTTGGTGTTATTTGTTCACCAGATCCATTAGATGTACACGAGTGGATTGAAAAAATATTACCAAGCACAGCTAATAATTTAGATGAAGAAATACTATTTTTATTTATGGCGTTATACCACCAAATTAGCGAGCAAGTGTTTGAAGTGGGTTATAAATTACCAACAGGATACAGTAATGATTTTTGTAGAAACTGGAGTGAAGGCTTTTTAAAAGCAACAACTGTTTATACTCAAAAATTATTAGGTGCAGAGCAATTAGAAGTAGAATATAAAGAAGCTTTAGAAAGTGCCCAAGCAACATTAAGCTTTTTTGCTTTAGATGAGCAAACCATAACGCTGATAGCGACTCAAAATAATATTGATGTGCAGCAGGTCTGTTTACAGCAATACGAATTAATGGGCGACTTTGCATTAGGCTTTGCTGAGCTTATTGAGATAGTAGCGCTCAACAGTGGTTTGTATACCGATGAAGGGTGGGACGAGTAATTATTTTTTAGAATTTTGGTTACTTAATATTTAATGAGTATGTAAGTAACCATATACAAATAATGCTTTAAGCGCCTAGCTCTAGCATAATATTAGTGCAGCCTTGTTTGCACTTAACTACGCCTTTACTTGATTCATCAGTCGCTAAATCAAGCTTTAACACACCATCGCACTTCTCACACTTTATTGTTTTTCCTTGCCCTAGTTTTTTAAGCATATTGCGCTGTTTGTGGAATGAGTCACTGGTTTTTTTATTTAATACTGAAAAATCCATTACTTTACTCGCTTTTGCTCTAACGATTCAGACACTATTTTACATACTGTATTTAAACGGTCATCGTAAAAGTACAAATTTAGATCGCGCTCACGACAATAACGTAAATGAAATAACTGTACTGAGTCATTTGTCGTGAATGTTTTTTCTATATATTCACTTTCAGATTCTGACAACTTTAACTGTGAGCTAATTAGGTTTTTAGCCATGCTAGCTGCTGGACCACGATTCATTTTTGTTGAGTCACTTAAAAAACCAATTCCTTCGCCTAAAAGTTTTTCTCTAGGCTCTTTTATAAGTGGGTGATCAATAGTAAATAAGGCAAGGATCACAATTACTAATATAATAAATTTTTTCACGAAAGCGTAAACCTTGATCTGAGTGAGGTTGAATTACTATGCAGTGTAATAAAATGCATTTTAAAAGCAAGTAACTAAGGTGAATAAATTATTAGCAATCTATGCCAGTAATTTTAATCAATATTGGTATAATAGCTAGCAGCAGTCAGATATTTCTGAAATATCTGAAAGTATTCAAGTGGTGGTTTATTGAACTAAACTCGTTTAGTAAGTAACTTGCTACTCTTTACCGTGTAGTGCACCTGAATATTGCTGAACTTTTATTTCCAAGCGGCGTTGAGGAACTTCGATGGACAAACAAATTAAAGTAAAAAATATCCCTGTAGAGGTAAAAATCCAAAAGCCGGATTTGAGCCGTCAAGATGACAGGTTCAACCCCGGAAACCGCATTTATGTGCGTGCTGTAAAAGGTCTTCATCAACTATTAAGGCAACAGATTGGCTTTTTAGGCATGCTTGCATTTATGGTACTTCCATGGATTAATTTTAACGATCAGCAGGCGGTACTATTTGATTTAATGGGTCAGAAATACAATATTTTTGGCTTAACGCTATGGCCACAAGATTTCACCATATTAGCGTTTATTTTTATGTTGGCAGCGTTTGCGCTGTTTTTAGTGACCACCTTTTATGGACGGGTGTGGTGTGGTTACACTTGCCCGCAAACTGTATGGACCTTTATATTTATTTGGTTTGAAGAAAAGTTTGAAGGTACTGCTAACCAACGTAAAAAGCTCGATGAGCGACCAATGAGCTTTGATAAGTTTTGGCGAAAAACGGCAAAGCATTCTAGTTGGGTTCTGTTTTCTTTATATACAGCAATTTCTTTTGTAGGCTACTTTACGCCAATAAGAGAGCTACTCCCTGATTTTGTAACGTTTAATGTAGGTGGTTATGCATTGGTAAGCATTATCTTCTTTGCTGCGTGTACCTATGGTAATGCGGGTTGGATGCGAGAAATTATGTGTTTACACATTTGTCCTTATTCACGTTTTCAATCAGCCATGTTTGATAAAGACACATACACAGTAACGTACGACGAAAGCCGAGGTGAAAGCCGTGGTCCTCGTTCACGTAAAGTAGATCATGAAGACTTAGAACTGGGCGACTGTATAGACTGTAATTTATGTGTTCAAGTATGCCCAACAGGTATTGATATTAGAAATGGGCTACAAGCTGAGTGTATTAACTGTGGTGCTTGCATTGATGCATGTGATGGTGTGATGGATAAAATGAAATACCCGCGTGGGCTTATTTCATATACAACAGAGCGAAATCTTGAAACTCCGGAAAATAAAACGAATCCACTACGAGCCAAAATCATTGGTTACACGGTCATACTTGTTGTGCTTACGGGGGCACTTGTAGCTAATATCGTACTGCGAAAAACAATGGATTTTGATATTATTCGCGATCGAAACCAATTATATCGTGTCGATTTTGATGGTTTAGTAGAGAACACCTATACATTAAAGGTAATTAATAAAGCGCAGTACGAGCAAACCTTTAATATTAAAGTACAAGGGTTAGATAACTTTAAGTATATAGGGAACCAATCATTTACTGTGCAGGCAGGGCAATCTCATAACGTGCCATTGTCGCTTGTAATGGACCCTTATGATTTGAAAGTGCCGATGACAGAGTTTAACTTTGTGCTTTCACCAGTAGGTGAGCCAGATGAGACAATATCGCAGTCAAGTAACTTTTTCAAAGCGCGATAATCACAATCGACCTTAATTAGGTAAGTTGATATAGCAATTAACAAAAGCGGGTATATAACCCGCTTTTATTTTTATATAAGAAGAGTATGAGTAAATTTAGTTTTATTGATTTAACACCCGACCTAATACTCGATGCAATAGAAAGCGTAGGTGTTTACGCCGAGTCTGGTTTATTGGCGCTCAATAGCTACGAAAACAGAGTGTATCAATTTAAAGCCGATGATGGTCTGCGTTACGTAGTAAAGTTTTATCGTCCAGAACGTTGGAGTAGGGAGCAAATTCAAGAAGAGCACGACTTTGCGTTCGAACTAGCTGATGCAGAAGTACCCGTTGTTGCTCCTATTTTACATAATGGGCAAAGCTTGTTTGAGCATCAAGGCTACTTATTTGTGTTATTTCCGAGCGTAGGTGGGCGCTTATTTGAGGTTGATAACCTAGATCAGCTTGACGTGATGGGGCGTTTGATTGGTCGAATGCATCAAGTTGCTAAAACCAAACCCTTTGTTTACAGACCAACGGTTACATGTGACGAATATCTGCATACAGCAAAAGTTCATCTTCAAAAAAGTAACTTAGTGCCAATGGGGATTAGTACAGCCTTTTACACTATTTTAGATTTAGTGATAGATCAGGCTCAAAAACAATATAAAGATGTGCAAAGTATTCGCCTACACGGCGACTGCCACGTAGGTAATATTCTGTGGGCAGGGGATGCGCTAATGTTTGTCGATTTAGACGATAGTCGCCAAGGACCTGCAATCCAAGATTTATGGATGATGCTCAGTGGCGATAAAGCGACACAACTGTTACAGTTAGACACCCTTGTAAATGCGTATGAGGAGTTTTGTGATTTTGATCACTCTCAACTCAAATTGATTGAACCTCTGCGAGCAATGCGTATTATTCATTATATGGGATGGGTAGCAAATCGATGGAGCGATCCTGCTTTTGTACGGAACTTTTCATGGTTTGCTGATGACAAATACTGGGAGCAACAAATTTTAACACTCAAGGAACAGCTATCTGCACTGCAAGAAGCGCCGTTAAATTTATTGCCATAATATTTCTTTAAAGACTAAGTATAACGAGACACGAATGTTTAAAAAATTAAAATTAAGCTTACTACTTTTTTGTTTACCTTTTGCAGCATTTGCCGCACAGTTTGAGGTGGATAATCAGTATACTATTATTAATGTAGAAAAAAGTGCGACTCCGCAAGTTACAGAGTTTTTCTCATTCTATTGCCCGCATTGTTATAAGTTTGAATCAGCAGCAAAAGCAATTGAACAGGGTTTACCTGAAGGCGCTGAATTTGTTAAAAACCACGTTAACTTTTTAGGTGGTGTATCACCGCAAGCGCAAAGCAATTTAAGCTTTGCCTACTTGATTGCTAAGCAACATGGTCAAGCGCAAAGTATTAGCGATCAAATATTCAAAAGTATTCATGTTCAACGTGCTCCTTTAACTGAAATTAAAGATGTTAAAAAGCTACTTGAAATAAATGGGATTGATAGTGCAACATTTGATCAAGATATTGCTAGCATGCCAATTATTTCGGCTGAGCAAGCAATACAAAATAAACAAAATAAATATTCAAAATTAGGTGCCCTTACTGGCGTACCTACTTTTATTGTTAATGATAAATATAAAATAAACCTCAATACCATCAAAAACCAAAAAGAACTTGATGAGTTAGTGGCATTTTTATTAGCACTATGAATTTAGGAGTATAAAAATGATTAAATTAGTTAAAGCAGGTTTGCTTGCAGTATTACTTCCTATGGCGGCAACAAGCTTTGCTGCAACCTTTGAGGAAGGTGTGCATTACGATGTTGTATCTGAGCGAGCAACAAAAAAACCGGAAGTTAAAGAGTTTTTCTCATTTTACTGTCCTGCATGTAATAACATGGAAGGGCTAATTACTGAATTTAAGCCATCGCTTGATAAAAACGTTAAATTTAAAAAGAGCCACGTTGATTTTGTAGGTGTACGCGACCCAGAGAATCAACAGATGATGAGCCAAGCACTTGCTACTGCAGAAGTACTTCCGCAAAAAGATCAGATTATTTCTGCGATCTTTAATCATATTCATACAAAGCGCGCTAAATTTAATGAGCTTGCAGATGTAAAAGATATATTTGTAGCGCAGGGCGTTGATGGCGATAAGTTTGATAAGTTATTTAAAAGCTTTTCTGTACGTACGCTAAGCTCTAAAATGAAACGTGACCAAGATTACTTTAAAGATAAGGGGGCACTTCGTGGCGTACCTACTTTTATCGTAAATGGTAAGTACAAGTTAAACCTTGGTAAAGAGTCTGGTATTTATAAGTCAGAAGATATTAGCGAACTAATTAACTATTTAGCTAACAAATAAATTTAGCTAAAACTAAAAAAAGCTCCTACAAGGAGCTTTTTTTATGGGTAACGTTTACTAAGCGTATTTATTATTTGCGTTGTAAGAAAACACCTGACTCAATATGATGTGTGTAAGGGAACTGATCAAATATAGCAAAGCGCTTAACATTATGTGTACGTGTTAAGTGATCAAGGTCACGCTCAAGGGTTTCAGGATTACACGATATATAAATTATGCTTTCGTAATTAGCGACTAGGTCACACGTTAATTCATCCATGCCTGCGCGCGGAGGATCAACTAATATGGTTTGGCAGTCATAGCTTTTAAGGTCAATACCATCCAAACGAGAGAAAGTACGTTCACCATTCATTGCTTGAGTAAACTCTTCACTCGACATACGAATAATATCTAGGTTCTCTACGTTATTTTTAGCAATGTTGTATTGAGCAGAGTGAACAGATGATTTTGATATTTCTGTTGCTAATACTTTATTAAAACAGCCCGCTAACGCAATTGAAAAGTTACCGTTACCGCAATACAGTTCTAATAAATCATTTTTAAGTGGCTTACATAAATCTTGCGCCCACTCCAGCATATTAATATTTACTTTTGCATTAGGCTGAGTAAAGCTATTTTCTACTTGTTGATAAATAAGCTCTTGACCATTAACTGTTAAACGCTCAGTTACAAAGTCATCACCCAGCACTTCTTTTTGTTTGCGAGCACGACCTATAAAGTCAATTTTGTATTTACTACTCAGTTTTTCTTTCAGTGCTTTAATTTCACTTAACCATTCATCATCAAGTGGTTTGTGATAAAGCAAGCTTACTAAAATTTCACCGCTTAGCGTTGATAGGTAATCGATTTGAAATAACTTACGACGTAATATTTCACAAGGCTTAAGATGCTCAATCATCACCTGCATGATTTCACCTACTAGAGGCGCTGCTGGGTCAAACGTATCAACACGGATTTTTTCTTTTGTTTGTTGATCAAACATAATGTGAAACAGATCGTCACCGTTGTGCCATACTCTAAATTCAGCACGTTGGCGGTAGTTAGTTGGCTCTGAGCTAAATACTTCTAGTTGCTCCACACCAAAACGTTGAAACTGTGCACTAATACGCTGCTCTTTTTCACTTAACTGTGCTTGGTACTGTGTGGTATCTATTTTAATAACTGCCATTAATACTACTACCTTATCTAAGATCTGTTTATCGGCGCTATTGTAGGGAGCGCTGCGTATTTGTCTAGTTTTGGCTAGCATTTATGCTGTTTTATTGCACATTGTACTTTAGTTTTTATTGTTATAGCCGATAATTAATTACGCACGCTTAGGAGACGAATCATGAAAATAGGTAATTATGGCTTTACGCCAAACAACAACATTAATAAATTCAATAATAAAGCTGATATACAGCAACCTACAATTACGTCTCCTCAAGATACCTATCAGCAACGTGGTCGAGAGTTGGCTGCAAAAGTACTTGGCGATAAAATGGCTGAGCAGCTTGGATTGCCTATCGCAGAAAAAAAAGCAGACAAACCACTATTTGATTTTGATGAAATAGTAAAAAATGTACTCGATTTCGTAAGTAGTGCTGTTAATAAAGCAAAAGCTAACGGCGCTGATGACGAAAAACTCAAAGATATGTTAGGCGACGCGCGAAAAGGCGTCCAAATAGGGATTGACGACGCTGTTGATGAACTCAAAGGTACGGGCGTATTTAATAACGACATGGAAGAGGGTATTAATAAGTCTAAAGAGGGTATTTACAATGGGCTTGATAAGTTTGAAGAGTCGTTATTTAACCCACAACCTGCCAGCGTAAATATAAGCCAGGCTCAATATGTCAGTATGACGAGTAATGCAGAGTATAAATTTACCACCGCAGAAGGTGACGAGGTAAGTATTAGCTTTGCAGATGCATTTGAATCTCAGTCGGCAAGTGGCTATCAGCAAAACAATAATGGCGAGTCGTTTGCAAGCTCATCATCGCAATCTCGACAGGTATCATTTTCGATGTCGGTTAATGGTGACTTAAATGAGCAAGAGCAAGAAGCTATTAATGCGATGATGGAAGACTTACAAGATTTAAGTAAAACCTTTTTTGGTGGTGATTTAGATGAAGCATTTGAACAAGCGCAAGAGCTAAGTTTAGACAGCGATCAGCTGGTGGCTTTTTCTATGGATTTACGTCAAACAAAAACAATAGCATCAGTTAAAAGCTATGAAGAATATAAACCAGCACCAGAAAAACAAATAGCAGAGGGTTTAGCTCCTTTTAATGACGACCTTAAAAATGCTTTTGAAAAAGCGGGTGAACTTGGATTACAAAATCAGCTAGCTGGCATTCTCCAATGGTTAAATCAAGATCAGGAACAAATAGATAAGTTAGTAGATTACACAAAGTCTATGTTCGAAAACCTTAATCAGTTAAATTCGGCGGTCGACGATCTTGCTGATTTAGAAACCACGCAAAGTTAAACTACTTTCTTTTATAAATACCTCATGGCAAACTGCCGTTCTTAAAGTAAAGTGGGAACGGTAGTTTGTCAGCGCATATAATGGTCTTTGATTCAGGTATTGGTGGAACTACAGTACTTGAGCATATAAAGCAAAGTATCCCCAATGCTCAGTACAGTTATTTTATGGATAATGCATTACTGCCTTATGGTGCTCAATCCCAGCAAACAATCATTAACCGATTATGCTCACTTATTCATTTCATCAAATCTAATACGCTTAACGTTGATTTAATAGTAATAGCGTGTAATACCGCTTCTACATCAGCACTTAGCGCTGTTCGCCAAATGACGGATATTCCTATAGTAGGTGTTGTGCCAGCAATAAAGCCTGCGGCAGAATTAACACGTTCAAATCATATTGGCTTATTAGCCACACCGGCAACGGTTGCCAGTTCATACACTAAAACATTAATTACTGAACATGCACGTAATGTAATCGTTAATCTATATAGCAGTGTGGAGTTAGTAACCTTAGCTGAGCAATACTTTTTTACAGACTCTTTGGATGCAAACAAGTTGCACCAAGTGCTTGATGACCTAAATATAGATAAAACTATAGATGTACTTATACTAGGGTGTACGCACTTTCCAATATTAGCAGAGCCGATTAGTCAGTATTTTGAAGGGAATGTAAAATTGCTTGATTCAGGTGTAGCGATAGCAAACAGAGTCAACTACCTACTTAACCAACTTAACTTATGCGTGAATAAACTAACAGACATAAAAAAGCCGCTGCAATATTATGCAACGGCTGATGTGTTTAGCAATAAGCTAGCGGTAAAGCTAGTTACACTGACTGATCCGTCTCAGTACGTAGAGCATTAGAATCGTCTTCTTGTTTTTGTTTTGCTTCACGTACCTTTAAAGTACGTTGTTGGAACTCGCTATCGTTCAAGTTAGCAATTGCATTGTCTGCATCAGCTTGCGCCATTTCAACAAAACCAAAACCACGACGCTTGCCAGTATTCTTATCCTTTAATAAACGAACATTGAATACTTTGCCTTGTTCTTCAAATAATGCACGAACAACACCTTCGTTTGCACGATAAGGAAGATTGCCAACATAAAGAGTCTTTGTTTTTACTTCGGCTTCTTCAGTAACATCAGACGACATTGCTGCAATAACAAGTGCGCCTACTAATAAGCCAACACCAAATAGAAGTGCAGGGTCTAGTGCTAAGCTTGCTAAAGCAAACTTAACAACAATAAAACCAACTACAGCAAGAATAACTGAAAAGATAAAAGCTTTTTGATCGGGTAATTTCATTTTAGATCTACCAATAAACAGGAAATAAACATTAATTTAACATTGTGAACTTGCTATCTTAACGTCTAAATCAAACATAGCAATGATATTTGTATTAAATAATAAAGAAGAGCATAAAAAAGCATCAGTTTAGGGAATGTTTTGCATGGTTTTATGTGGTTTTGTTCTATTTTTGTTCGAACAGTAAAAAGATCTAAAAAAAGGGTTGATCTGTTTTCGGATCTCCCTATAATGCGACCCCACTGAGACGGGAAACGCCAACGCCTAGCGAGGAGCGAACTACTCAGAGAGTTAAATAAAACTTTGGTTTTAAATCTTCCAAAAGAAAGTTTAAAATTAAGTGTTGACTCGAAAAATAAAGGGTGTATTATTCGCATCCCTTGAGACGCTAAAGCGACTCAAAACGTTCTTTAACAATATAAAGCAATCATC
>NZ_WTLC01000051.1:0-25187 GCF_011378875.1 Pseudoalteromonas sp. Z9A5 | reverse complement strand
TCTACCGAGCAGTATTAAATACTAGACGTCGAGGCAAGCTCACTGACTTCGATGTGATAAATGATAGCTAATCATTTATCAATGAGAGATACAAGGCGTAGAGCTTGCTCACGCGAAAAGCGCCGCTTTTAATAATTACGAGCTTTGCTCGTCACGCCAGCAAGCTGGGCGTCTACAAGTAAATTTAACCACAGCGTTAAATTTTACCGATAGGCGTAGGGCTTGCTCACGCGAAAAGCGCCGTTTTTAGTAATTACGAGCTTTACTCGTCACGCCAGCAAGCTGTGCGTCTACAAGTAAATTTAACCACAGCGTCAAACTTTACCGGTATGCGTAGAGCTTGCTCACGCGAAAAGCGCCGCTTTTAATATTTATAACTAATAGCTATTCATTGGTCTGTCTAAAGCGCAGCACTCGATTTGCTTAAAAGCATCTATCCTTCTTGGCGTACTATATTTTCAAGGGCACGAATATTAGTAATTAAATCTTGGCGCTGCGGATTTGCTTGTAGTGCTTTTTTTAGGTGCTTAAGTGCATCAGGGTAGTCTTTAGAATCAATTGCTACTTGTGATAATCCAAGCCATGCAGATAACTGATAATCAGGTAATGCTTGTGCACGTACGTACATTAGTTTGGCTTGGGTAAGCTGGTTTTTATTACGATAAATACTTGCAAGGCTAAGTAGGGCATCGCCTAAATTTGGATTGATTTTAAGAGCACTATTTAAACTTTTTATTGCTCCATTTGTATTGCCTTGCTGTATTGCTAACTGTGCGTTGTAAACCGAAAACTGTGCTTGCTCATCACGTGGTAACTGTTTAGTGAACCGTTTAGCGCTGTGTATAAGCTCTTTAGCTAATCCCCATTGCTGCTGCGATACAAGCCATCCTAGTGTTTGCATTGTGGTGTTAATTACTGCTGTTTGTTGTTTTTTACCTGCATGTTTTAAGCCTTGTTTTAATAAAGTAACGGCACGCTCACTGCTACCTTGGCTTAAGTGTAATTGTGCAGCAAGAAGCTGATTGCTCGTATCTTTAGGGTTAAGTTTAAGTGCGACTTCAATTGCCGCAAGTGCATTTTTATTTTGTTCTAGTTGCAATGCAATTTGTGCACGTTGCAACCAAAGTTCTGCGTTATCAGGGTTTTTGTTAAGTAACTCTTTTAATAATGCATTAGCTTGATTTAAATCACCTGATTCAATTAAAGCAAATAATAGCCCTTGCTGATATTGACTTGTTTCTGGCGCTAGCATAAGCGCTTGGCGATAGGCTGCTACAGCGCTCCAAGGTTGATTATGTTGCACATGAATATAAGCAAGCTGTGCATAGCTTTGTGCATCAGCCTGACCCAACTCAATAGTGCGAACCAGGTGCGTTTGCGCTTTATTGTAGTTTGCTTGTTGCATGTACAAAAGGCTTAAGCCTTGGTGCGCTTGTATTAAACTTGGTGATGCTTTTAAACATGCTAAATAAGCGGCTTCGGCTTTATCAAAATCTTTTATTGAAAGCAAAACTTGTGCGCGCAATAAGTTTAAAGCGGTGCTGTCTTGATTCATATCGCGATTTTTAAATAGTGCAGCAACTTCACTGTAATTACCGGCTTGTAATAGAGGTTGTACTTGGCGGGCAAAACCGCGCTCGGTTGGCTCAATAAGTACTTCAGTTGGACCTAATAACTTATTATTTATTGCCAGTTGCCATGTAGGATCGCTAGGCGATAAAGTTACTTTTAGTGGCGCACTAACAGCGGTTGCATGCACGCTACTTACACCTAATAAAGGCAATGAGCACATTAAAGAAGTAATAAATGCGCGAGTTAATGGTTTTAGCGTTTTAATTGCGTTCATATTTTTCATTTTAATAGGGCTTAAGGTTTAAATTCAATTGGCCAAATAAAGCGAGCGCGTACAGTCTCACCTTCTTTTTTAGGTGCACTAAAGCGGCTTTGTTTAATAATTTTGTCGATTGCGGGTTTTAGTTCTGGGTATGGGTTTTGCACTACCTCAATTAAACTTACCTTACCGCTTTCATCTATAAACACGTCGAGCTTTACAGTGAATACATCAATACCTTGACGGGTTAAACTCTTTGGTAAAATCGCTTTTACTGGCGTAAGTAAAGTAGGTAAACCATCAAGCTGATTTAAGCTAAATGCATCCCAATTTACACTTATTGATTGCAGTTGTGGTGTATTTACTTTAATGCTTGGCGTATCGGGTTTTACAACATTTAAATTACTATTAATTTTAACCTTAACAGCCTGAATAGAAGCACCAGCGCCTTGTACAGTTAAGCTTTGCATCGGCTCGTTTGCTTGCTGTTGTTGTATTGAGGGCGGAGGTGGAGGTGGTAATGCAACCATTGCTACCTCGCGCACAATTACTTTGTCTTGCACCACGTGCTCAGCTAGTTGCCCAAGCCATAGTAATAACAATGCCGCTGTAAGTACGAGTAAACTTAAACCAAAGGCAAATAATGGATGGCGAATATTACGTTTTTTTTGAACCAGGTTAATAGCGTGCATATTATTGTTTGGTCGCTAAATTAACTTGCGCTGCACCGGCAAGCTTTGCTTCGTCAATTACTTGAACTAATAACTCAGTAGGAACTGATTTGTCAGCTTGAATAACCACGGGGCGTTGCTGCTGTTTTAGCATTTGTTCTACGCTGCTGCGCACACCAGCAACACCAATTTGGCTGCCATCAAAAAAGACTTGTTGGGAGTCGGTAATTGCTAAAAATATAACTTGCTGCTCAAGACGACTTGCCGATACTGCTTGAGGTTTATCTACTTCAACGCCACTTTCGCGTACAAATACGGTGGTAACAATAAAAAATATTAGCAAAATAAATACGACGTCCAACAAAGGCGACATATCAATATGCTGCCCTGACTCTTGCTCTAACCGATGTTTTAAACGTGATTGCATAACGGTTATCCTAACTGCTTACTTGGTATATTTTGTTGTGTGTGTAATTTAGGGCTACGTTTCAAATAGCCTAAGTACGCTTGCATTAGCCATGCGGGAATAGCGCAAACAAGCCCAAGTTGCGTTGTAAGCAATGCATCGCCAATAGCTTCACTCATTAACTCGTTGTGCCCCAGTGCCATTACTTTAAATGTATCGAGCAAACCCACAATAGTACCGAGTAATCCAAGCAGCGGCAGGGCGGCAGTTAAAATAGAGCTAACTTCTTGCCAATAACCTGCGCGCTGTGCTTTGTAGTGTTTTAAATGTAATAAGTCTTGAAAAATCAGCTGATACACAAACAAAGCAAGTAAAATAATAAACCAACAAATAGGGTTACCAATAATTTGATCAAACATTATTTATCTCCTTTTTCTAACTGACTTAGTTGCAGAGCAAAGCCTTCTAGCTGGCTGTAATAAGCTTTCGCTTTACGTGATAGTAGGGCATTTAACACAAGTGCCGGTATAGCAACTACTAAACCAAGTTCGGTAGTTATTAGTGCTTGTGCAATACCACCCGATACAACTTCGGGATCGCCCGATCCGAACAAGGTCATCATTTTAAATGTTTCGATCATGCCGCTGACAGTACCTAATAGACCTAATAAAGGTGCCACTGCAGCTGTTACTGCAATTGCGCCAATAAAGTTATCAAGCTTGTGTTTATCGTGAATTAATTGATTAAACAATTGATCGTCTCGTACTTGACCTTTTTCGCTTTGCAGCGTTAGGTTAAATAGCTGTTTTTGCATACCTGTAAATTCGTTTGTACTTTCGCCTTTAAAAAATTGTTGTAATTGCATTTGCGAATGCATTTTAATTTTACTTAAACGCAGTAATTGTGCGGCTTTTAACAGTGCAATGGTTAATGCAAAACAGGCAAATAGAATAATAGGAATAGCCCATAAACCACCTTTTTCTAAATGCTCTAGCGGACTTTCTTGTTGGGCTTGGCTGGTTACTAAGTGCGTTAAACTAGGGTCGAAAGTAAGTAATGTAGACCCCACACCATTTTGTTTTAAGGTGTTATCAAGTGGGTTGTCGTTACTTGTTGATTGCACTAACGCTACTTTTAATGCATTAGATTCATCATCTAAATTTAATAGACCTGCAAGTTTAGGTGTTTGCGTGCTAAACCAAGCTACAGGACCGACTTGCAAGGTGCTTGCTTGGCTTAATTCACCATTACTAAGCACAACAGGCTGCTTTTTAAAGTGTGGGTAAAGCGCCTGTTCTTGGTTGCTAATGAGTGATACTACTTGGTTTAATAGTTCATTTTGATTATTAGTAACGTGCTCGCTTTTGCTATTTTGGCGGACAAAACGATTTAATAAATTAAGTTGGTATTGCTGTTGTTGCTGCCATGTATCTAGACGTGTTTGCAGCTGCTCTAAACTTAAAGTGTCTTCATCAGCAAGGCGGCGATTTACCGCAGCCTCTTCACGTAATTTACTAAGTGATTGCTGTTTATTAAATATTTTTTTACCTAGTAAGGCTTGCTCTTTAGCAATACTGTTTTGCGTGTTACTTAGCGTGCGCTGCGCTGTTTTAATATCACTTAAAATACTTTTTTTAGCGTCATCACTGTTTGCTGCAAAAGAAATGTGTGCGCTGAATAATAAAACTAACATGCTAAACGTTTTAAATGTGTGGGCAAAAGTCATTACTTAACCCCTTTTTGCGTATTGTTTGCATAACTTAAAATAGGCAGTGTTACCCAATCAGCAGCGCGCTTTTTTTGTTGTACGGCTATTCCTAACGCAACTTGCTCAGCGTTAATACTTGGGTCGAACTCCCATTGCCAACCTAAATCGCTTGGAAAGCCAATACCCACATAGCTCAAGTCTTCACTTACAAACCATGCTTGCGCTGCACCAAGGTAGAGCTGCTTAACCCATACTTCTTGTCCGTCTGGGTGCTTAATTGCCATTTCGTGGATGGAAATACGTTGTTGAAAATCACGTAGTAATTCCAGCATTTTAAGTGCAGTTTGTAGCTTATCGGTAGTATTTAACTGTGAGTTAGTTAAGTCACCTGCATTTTTCCAGCTGGTTAATAGCGGTGGAGGTAGCTGTACTTGTAATGAAAGTAACTGCTGGGAAATACGTGCGAGTTGATCGTTTAATTGTTGCTGATCATTTTCTAATTCAGCTTGCTTAGTGACAAGTTGCTCGCGTTTTTGGGTCAATTCGCTGGTATTCTTTTGCCTGCGTTGGTTAAGCTGACTAAGTTGCTGCTGCTCGGCATCTAAAAGCGTTAAGGTTTGTTCCATACTACTTTTTTGATCAAGCCAGTGTGTATTTAATTCACTGTTTTGATTTTCTATTTGCAGCCATTTATTGACGAGTTGTTCTAATTCGCTAACCGTATCGGCCTTTACTGCCATGGCGCTACAAAGTGCGATAACCACACTTATTGGTTTAATTAAGCTTCGCATTACTTAACAACAATCCTGAAAGTTACTACAAGCAATTACCGGGGCGTAATTACTGTTAATTTTTAAGTACGTATACAATATATGAATTCACATAACAACACAACTGATAACAATTATCGTTTACATTGCGTTATTGTGGTGGTAGGATTCTGCCGAAATTAAATATGTACCTTCAATTAACAATAGTTAAGTGCTTAACAAAACCTCGGAGTAACCATGAGTAAGCCATCGAATAAAGGAAATGCCTACATAAAGCCAATTGCAGCGGTTGTTACAGCGACTCTTTCAACTTGGGCAAGTGCACAAGATGTTCAAGAACTATCGGTAACAAAAGCGCAAACTAAGGCTGAGTCTAGTTATGTTGTGGAAGAATCAACATCGCATAAATATACTCAACCGCTATTAGATACTGCTAAAACAGTCACTGTAATTAACCAAGCGGTAATGAAAGACCGAAACGTAGATAGCTTGCAAGATGCACTACGTAATGTGTCAGGTATTTCTTTAGCTGCAGGCGAAGGTGGTGCTCCAACAGGTGATAGCATGTCTATCCGTGGTTTTAGTGCAACCAATGATATTTTTGTTGATGGTATTCGTGATATCGCAGGTTACACGCGCGATATTTATAACATTGAAGCGGTTGAAGTAGCTAAAGGTCCTGGCTCTGCTGTATCTGGTCGTGGTGCTACAGGTGGTAGTGTTAACCTAGAAACTAAAAAAGCAACATTAGGTGAATTTAACGATGTTTCACTGCGTTTAGGAACTGAAAATGATTACCGTGGTCGCTTTGATACCAATATTGAAGTAAACGAAACGAGTGCGTTACGTATAAATTTACTTGCCGATAAAGGCGATGTTGCTGGTCGTGATTATGTTGAGAACGAAACCAATGCTATTGCAGTTGCGTTTGCAACGGGGCTTGGCACTGATAGTCGCTTTGATATAAATTTTGAATATCAACGCCAAGATAATCTACCTGATTACGGCATTCCTTGGGTTTACAGCGATACGCCTGTAGCTGAACTTGCAGATAGCGCGCGTTCGCCTTCTCCTGTCGATTTTGATAACTTTTACGGTAATATTTACCGTGATTACGAAGATATTGAAGCTTATTCAACAACTGCACGTTATGAATATGATTTTTCAAAAAATACTATGGTTCGTGCTCAAGCGCGAGTGGGAAGTGTTAAGCGTGAGTCTGTAACAACTGCACCGCGTTATTTTTCGGTGACAACTGATACCGATATAACATTTGCTGATGAAAAAACACGTAATACAAATAACTCGCTTGTTGCATTCCAGCTCGATTTAATTGGTAATTACCAGTTTGCTGGTTTTACTCATGATGTAGTGGTAGGTGTTGAACTTGCTAATGAAACATTTACCCGTTACAACTTTGTTGCAACTACACCAGACAATTTAATTGAAGACGGAATACGTAACGATTTATACAACCCAGATGCAACAATTGCATTTACAGGTGTATATGGTCGTGATGGTACAAGCATAGAAGCAAAAGCTAAAAACCAAGCTATTTATGCATTCGATACTATAACGCTTAATAAGCAATGGGAAGTAACGGGCGGAGTTCGTTTTGATAGCTTCACTACTGATTATCATAATGATTACGATGATCCAAGTGCATTAATTACAACAAGCGATGACTTATTTAGTTGGAATGCAGCTGTTGTGTATAAACCAGTAGAAAATGGCAGTATTTATTTAGGCGCGGGTAACTCATTTAACCCATCTGCTGAAAGTCTTACGGTTTCTACTCGCAGTAATGCAGCCGATTTAGATGCCGAAGAAAGCCGCAGTTATGAGTTAGGAACTAAGTGGAGTTTAGTTGACGGTCGCTTACAAGCAAATGCAGCCTTATTCAGTACAGAAAAAACGAATGCCCGTACTGACAGCCCTTTTGCTGATGATACTTCAGATGAATTACTTGGTGGTGAGCAAAGAGTGAGAGGCTTAGAGCTTTCTGCTACTGGCCTAATTACTAAAGATTGGACTGTTATTGCATCATACACTTATCAAGATAGTGAAGTGACTAAAGCACTTGGTGATGACATATCTCAAATTGGTAACGAACTTGCTCGTACACCTAAAAATAGTGCAAGTGTGTGGACTACCTATGATGTGTCTGAGCTGTTATCGTTTGGTGTAGGCGCGCAATATGTAGATGAGCGTTACAATGGCACAACTTCAACACGCTCTCGTGCGCCAGGCTACACTATTTTTGACTTTATGGTTGCTTATGACGTATCAAAAGATTTGAGCTTACAACTTAACGGTGAAAACCTTGGCGACAAAGATTACGTTGACCAACTTGGCGGTGGTCACTTTGTACCAGGTAGTGGGCGTAAGTTTAGCTTAACTGCAAGCTACTCTTTTTAAATTTTAGTTAAAGAGTGCATAATAACTAAGGGCAGATATTTCTGCCCTTAGTTATTTATAATACCAACCTAATTGAGTTTGAAATTTATTTAATTCACTAATCTATTCAAATGCTTATTTAGATTATATTGTTATGTGAGAGGGCGCACATGTTAGTTAAAATACCGCAGTTATTAACTAAAGAAGAAGTTACTTATTGCCATGAGGTTTTACTCAAAGCGCAGTGGGCTGATGGCAGTATTACCGCAGGGCATCAATCAACCAAAGCAAAAAACAACTTACAACTTCCTGAAAACAGCCCTGAATGCCGAGAACTTGGCGACATTGTTATGGCCGCACTTGCACGTAACGATTTGTTTATGTCGGCTGCACTTCCCGCAAAGATTTTTCCTCCGCTCTTTAATTGCTATCAAGGCGGGCAATCATTTGGTGTGCATGTTGATAATGCGATTAGACAAGTGCCAGGCACGCCAGTAAAAGTGCGTACCGATATATCAATGACCTTATTTATTAATGAACCAGAGGATTACGAGGGCGGCGAACTTGTAATTGAAGATACCTATGGCTCGCACAGTGTAAAGCTGCCAGCAGGAAGCATGGTGTTGTATCCATCAACCAGTTTACATCGTGTAATGCCAGTAACAAGCGGACGTAGATTAGCCTCGTTTTTTTGGTTACAGAGTATGGTTAATAGCGACGAAAAACGCGGTTTACTGTTTGATTTAGATACGTCTATTCAAGGCTTACGTGAAAAAGTACAAGATAGCCCTGAGATTATTAGATTAACAGGTGTATATCACAACCTATTAAGACAATGGGCGCAGACATAATAAAGGTGCCCATCATTATGTATAAGTAATTAAAAGCTGCGCTTTTCGCGTGAGCAAGCTCTATACCTACAGCCAAAACTTGACGCTGTGGTTAAATTTATTTGTAGGCGCGCAGCTTGCTGGCGTGACGAGCAAAGCTCGTAATTTTTATTCTTTGGTGTCTTCTCGTTTACCCCTCCTTCACTTCTCTTTGTGCAATCATATTTTAAGTGATTTATTCACAAAGAGGTTAATAGGGCGCTTCACTTTAGAGAAACCAATAAGTAAGTAAGCTATTCATTATAAATATTAAAAGCGGCGCTTTTCGCGCGAGCAAGCTCTACGCCTACAGCCAAAACTTAACGCTGTGGTTAAATTTACTTGTAGACGCGCAGCTTGCTGGCGTAACGAGCAAAGCTCGTAATTTCTATGTTTTATGTTTTTTTACTTATCCTTTATAACCGTTGGGATTGTTTGATTGCCAGCGCCATGTGTCTTGCATCATCGCGTCTATACCGCGCACGGCTTTCCAGCCAAGTTCGTTAAGTGCTTTTTCTGGTGCGGCATAACACGCTGCAATATCACCAGGGCGACGAGGGGAAACCTGATAAGGCACAGCTTGATCGCTAGCTTTAATAAATGCGTTAACCATTTGTAGTACAGAATATCCGTTACCAGTACCTAGGTTATAAACTAACGCACCCGTGTTAGTCGCTATTTTATCGAGCGCTTTTAAATGACCAATTGCTAAATCTACTACGTGTATGTAATCGCGCACGCCAGTGCCATCAACGGTATCGTAGTCATCGCCAAAAACAGCAAGTTGTTTTAATTTACCTACCGCAACTTGCGCTATAAATGGTAAAAGGTTGTTTGGAATACCATTAGGATCTTCACCAATTAAGCCCGACTCGTGCGCGCCAACAGGATTAAAGTAACGCAAAATAGCAAACGCAAAGCGCTCGTCTGATTTAACAATGTCTTGCAGCATCATCTCAACCATAAGTTTAGATGTGCCGTACGGATTTGTAGTACCGCCTACAGGAAAGTCTTCTTTAATAGGTAAGCTAGCAGGGTCGCCGTATACAGTCGCAGATGAGCTAAATACTAACTTAAATACACCAGCGTCACGCATAGCATCAACAAGCGTTAAAGTACCTTGTACGTTGTTTTGGTAGTATTCAACCGGTTTAGCAACCGATTCTCCCACTGACTTTAAGCCCGCAAAATGTATAACACTATCAACAGTGTGCTTAGCAAATACAGAATCTAAAAAAGATTTATCGAGAATGTCGCCTTGGTAAAAAGTAACGTCTTTGCCTGTGATTTTTTTTACACGTGTGAGTGATTCTTGTGATGAGTTACTTAAATTATCAATAACAACAACATCTTTGCCTTGCTGTAGAAGTTCTAAAACGGTATGTGAGCCAATATAGCCTGCGCCGCCGGTTACTAAAATAGTCATAAAAGCTCCATGGGTAACATTTTCAGTTGTATTAATTTCAACATACATTACGATTATTTACATGCTTTATCTGTAATTTTTATTGTTTAAATTAGGTCTTTCTTTAATAAGGCAGTTAACTTATTTTTCTCTATATTTTTATGTACTTTAGACGCTACTTAGGTTCGTGATTAAGTTATAGTTAATAAATAGCTGCTAATATAAATGTAGTACTGAGTATTGGTATATTAATAGTAGAGTACTAAATATTTTAATATTGATACAGTGCTTACCCTAACTACACTATTGTAGTTAGACCCCCTTTTGTGGAGAAAGATATGAATTCAGTTAAAAAAATAGCAATGGCAATGTGTATAGCATTACCTGCATTTGCTCATGCAGGCGAGTCAATTGTTAAATGGCATGACTTTAATGATTATCGCGATGTACGCCCATCAAACCAAGCTAAAGGTTCGTATCATAAAAATATTGCCGCTAGTTTTGAAAAGCATATGGCTAAATTAGCAGAGCAGTTGCCAACAGATTATAAATTAAATGTAGAATTTATCGATTTAGATTTAGCGGGTGACGTGCGTTACGGCGGTATGGATGAAATTCGCGTAGTAAAACCAATCTACTTCCCACGCATCAAAATAGACTATTCCTTAACCGACAAAGACGGTACCGTACTTAGTAAAGATAGTGACGTAGAGCTTAAAGATATGGGCTTTATGAATAAGATTAAAATGGGTAGAGATGAGTCGTTTTATTACGAAAAACGTTTACTGACAGAGTGGTTTGGTGAGCAAATATTACCGAGTTTAGATTAGGAAGTGTTGACCTTTGAGGATTGAAACTTGTTCAACCTCGAAAAATAAACAGCCCTAACATAAAAATGCCGCTAAATAGCGGCATTTTTATTTTTAAGCTGATTGGTATTACTTAAAAGTAGCTAGCAGCGTTAGGATTTGCTGTAACTTAATAACGGTTGTTTTAAGCTTTTCTTCACTAAAACCATCGGTAGATAAGCTTTCGACATCGGCTGCCACATCAAGTACATACGGTTTAAAACGTTTAGCTTCAAAGTTAAAGCCTGAATCGGCAGTAAATAAGGCTTTAAACTTACCGAGACCTTGCTGTTGAAGCTCGTCGAGTTTTTTGTCAGCATCAAGTGCCTGACGGTAAACAATTTTTAAGTTGGCATTGAGTTGTTCAATAATAGAATCCATGGTTTTCCTAAAGCTTTGCACTGCATTGCCGACATAATACTTGGATTACATTTAAAAGTCAGGTTTGTTATATGAATATATCAGGCACAAGTTTACCCGCTGTTTCTGGCTCAGGCCAAGGCAGTGAGCTTTACAGCGCTGCTTTATCTAAAAAGCAGCAATTAGCAGATGGCGCGGCGGCTCTTGCACTTATTGAAGGTGCTGCACAATCGTCAAGTGCGCAAACACCGGCTAAATCGGTAACTGCATCATTGGGTAATAACGTAAATATATACGTTTAAATGCTAGCTTAAATTAGCTTAAGATCGATAGGTGTTTTGCTTTTTTGACCACCTATTTCTCTTACTAATTTAGGCACTAAAAATCCAGGCAGAGCTTTTAATAGCTCTGCCATTATTTCAATTGCTTGTGCTTCGTTAATATCAAAGTGGCTCGCCCCTTCAACTTTATCAAGTAAATATAAATAATATGGCAATACGTCTGCATCAAATAATGCTTCGCTTAGGTTTATTTGCGCATCAACGGTGTCGTTTATATCTTTTAAAATAACAGCCTGGTTTAAAAGCGTAACGCCTGCAACTTTAAGTTTTTGCATTGCGGCTTTAAAGTCAGCGTCTATTTCGTTGGCGTGGTTTATGTGATTAATAAAAATAATTTTTAATGGCGATTTTGCTAATCGCTCACATAACTCATCGGTAACTCGCGCAGGAATAACCACTGGCAAACGGCTATGAATTCGCATTCGTTTAATTTGTGGTAATTGCTCAAGCTCATCTAAAAACCAGCTTATTGCATCATCTTTTGCCATAAGTGGATCGCCACCACTTAAAATTACTTCGTTAATATCAGCATCTGATTTTATATAGCTCAGTGTTTCAAGCAGACTTTTTTTATTGAGCTGATTTTCTTGATACGGAAAATGCCTTCTAAAACAGTAACGACAATTTACAGCACAGCCGGTTTTAAACATGACCAAAACACGTGATTTATACTTATGTAAAAGGCCAGGTTGGTCGTTATCTTGCTCAAGTAGGGGATCTTTATTAAAACCCGATTTAGTTAAAAACTCTTGATGACGTGGCATTACTTGCAGCAAAAGGGGATCGTTTGGATCGCCTTTGCGTATTTTTTTTATAAAAGGGATAGGCACGCGTACCGGAAATAAACTACGGGCTTTTAGGTCGTTTTCATGGACTTGGCTCGATAAACCGACCATTTCAAGCAAGGTTTTTGGGCAGGTAACTACATTTGCTAATTCTTTTTGCCAGTTTTTATGCAAATTTGCTTCATTTCTTTGTATCATTGGCACGTAGATTACTCGAAAAAATATAAATAGAGGAAACGATGGCGAATTATAGCACCAACGAGTTCAAGGGCGGCCTAAAAATTATGATGGACGGCGAGCCTTGCAGTATCTTAGAAAATGAAATGGTAAAACCTGGTAAAGGTCAGGCGTTTAACCGTGTTCGTATCCGTAAACTTATCTCTGGTAAGGTGCTTGAAAAAACCTTTAAATCGGGTGAATCAGTTGAAGGTGCTGATGTAATGGATACAGATTTAGCGTATCTATACACAGACGGCGAATTTTGGCATTTCATGAACAACGAAACATTTGAGCAAATTGCCGCTGACGAAAAAGCACTAGGCGATGCAGTTAAATGGTTAGTTGAAAATGACCTATGCACAATTACATTATGGAATGGCAGCCCTATTGCGGTTACTCCACCTAACTTTGTTGAGCTTGAGATCACTGAAACAGATCCTGGTCTTAAAGGTGATACAGCGGGCACTGGCGGTAAACCAGCAACGCTTAGTACTGGTGCTGTAGTACGAGTTCCATTATTCGTACAAATTGGCGAAGTAATTAAAGTAGACACTCGTAACGGTGAATACGTAAGTCGTGTTAAGTAACACTTAACTCAGCTTAATAAATCCCAGCTTACGCTGGGATTTTTTTTGGAGAAAATATGTCAGCAGATCTTTGGGCGCCTAGCGCAAGTATTGAAACACTAAAGCAACGTGCAGCAATATTACGTCGCATTCGTGAGTTTTTTTATGCGCGTGATGTTTTAGAAGTAGAAACGCCAAGTTTGAGTGGTGCGAGTGTAACCGACGTGCACTTAGCCAGTTTTAATACCACATTTGTAGGTCCAGGGCATGCTGATGGACTTTCATTGTTTTTACAAACATCTCCAGAGTTTGCTATGAAACGCTTGTTAGCGGCAGGCTCAGGCGCTATTTTTCAGCTTTGTAAAGCATTTAGAAACGAAGAAGCGGGAAGTCATCACAATCCTGAATTTACAATGCTTGAATGGTATCGCCCAGGCTTTGATGAATTTGCTTTAATGGATGAAATGGATGAACTAATGCAGCTCGTTTTAGGTGTAGAGCCGGCAACAAGGCTTACTTATCAGCAAGCGTTTGAACAAGCATTAGGGCTCGATCCGTTAACAGCAAACATAGAGCAATTAAAGCAACTTGCCTGTGAGCAAGGATTTGCTGATATAGCCAAAAACGAAACGCATAAAGACACTTTGCTGCAATTATTGTTTTGTATGAAGGTAGAGCCAACGATAGGGCAAGAAAAACCGTGTTTTGTTTATCATTTTCCAGCTTCTCAAGCGGCACTTGCACAAATTTGTGAACACGATGCACGCGTAGCAGGACGCTTTGAGCTTTATTATAAAAATATGGAATTAGCGAATGGTTTTAACGAACTCACTAATGCCAGCGAGCAAGCTAAACGGTTTAATGACGATAACGAATATCGTGCTAATAACGGTTTAAAGCAAGTGCCAATGGATACGCGTTTAATTAAAGCGCTAGAGCATGGATTACCGCAATGCGCAGGTGTTGCTTTGGGGATTGATAGGCTTGTAATGCTAGCAACCAATAAACAAAAAATTAAAGACGTGATTGCGTTTGACGTGCAAAGAGCATAATGCTTGGCCTGTAGGCGCAGGTAGCAAACTTGTAGGTGCGAATTTACTTCGCGCTCGTGTAACTTGGCTTCAATATTTTAAAAAGCAGAAAGTGAGGTATAAAACCTCACCTACAATAAAGATTAAACCCAACAACATACGCCAAGCCTGTAGGTGCGAATTTATTTTGCGCTCGTGTAACTTAGCTTTAATATTTTAAAAAGTAAAAAGCGAGGTATAAAACCTCACCTACAATAAAAATGTAGACCTGAACCGTAGGTGCGAATTTATTTCGCGCTCATGTAACTTGGCTTTAATATTTTAAAGAGCAAAAAGCGAGGTATAAAACCTCACCTACAATAAAGATTAAACCCAACAGCATACGCCAAACCTGTAGGTGCGAATTTACTTCGCGCTCGTGTAATTTGGCTTTAATATTTTAAAAAGCAGAAAGCGAGGTATAAAACCTCACCTACAATAAACAACAAACCCAAAACCTGTAGGTGCGAATTTACTTCGCGCTCGTGTAACTTGGCTTTAATATTTTAAAAAGTAAAAAGCGAGTTATAAAACCTAACCTACAAACAAAAAACACCGCGTTTAAATTAAACGCGGTGTTTTTTATTGCATGCTGAAAGCTTTCATTTGAAAGCCAACTGCTGTGTTTACAGATTAAGCGTAAACGTGACACCTGCTACGCGAGGTTCACCTAGTTGTGTGTATGTATGCGTTGCGTAACCATCTTGTGGGTCATTACCAAATTCAAAACCACGGGTAGGTACTGTTTCGTCAAACACGTTACGAGCCCATGCACGTACTGCCCACATATCAGCTTCGTAGCCAAAGCTTAAATTAACTAAGTTGCTGTTTGGTGCTTGTGAGTTGTGGCTATCAGAGAAGTAGTAATCATCTTTACCTTCAACACCAATCATACCGTAAAGCTCACTTGTAAAGTTATAGCGAGCAGTAAAAGCATATTGATATTTAGGCGATTGTGCTTGTTCGCGACCATCTTGATTTAAGCCAGACTGCGTTACAAAATCATCTATTTCAGTGTTTAAGTAACCAGCACTACCCGTTAAAAATAGATTATCAGTTAGTTGGTAACTACCTTCAATTTCAAGTCCGTAGTTACTGCCAGAGCTTGCGTTATCAACATAACCTGTAAATTGCTGACCTTCTACTTGCCATGCTTTTAGCTGTATGTCGTCGCGATGCATGTAAAATGCAGCTAAGCGAAGCGTAAATTTGTCATCAAGTGATGAGCCTTTAACACCAAATTCACCACTCCATAAATACTCAGGATCAAAACTAGTATGTTGTTGGAAAAAGTCAGCGCTTAGGTTCAAGCCTTCATCTTTAGCTTTCGCTAGTGCTTCTGAGTTAATACCGCCGGCCTTGTAGCCACGGGTTATGCTGGTGTAGATCATGGTACGATCAATTACTTGATATTCTAGAGCAATTTTACCGCCAACCATTACATCGTCAGTATCTTCTATAAAGCCGTTACTATCGGTGTAGTCACCTTGGTATTGCTCAACACGTAAACCAGTAATTAATGTCGTTTTAGGACCAATTGGTGTTGCTACTTGACCATATACAGCAATATTGCTGGTTTCGTATGTTGATGTAAATGGGCTTGCTAGCCACGTGTATTGGCGTTCTAAATCTACATCACGGCTTTGGTAATAAATACCGGCAACCCAATTACCCGTTTTAGAATTAAATTGTAGGTCGACTGATTGATCATCGCGATCGCGGCTGTAAAGATCTGTTGAGCTGTATCCATCAGGATGTAAACCAGCAGCACATAACTGTGGCTCACTTACATCATTACATACCCAGTCTTCATCAAAGCTATAAAGTAACTCGGTATCAATGGCTGATAAATTTAGATTTACATCGAATGCATCAAAACCGGTGTAGGTATTAGCGAGACCAATTGCGTAGCTTTCTTGATTATCTTGACCAGGCTCATCGGCAACACTGTTGCGACTGTTATCGAGAGTGAACGCATCGTAGCCGTTATTAATATCGATGTAGTGAAGGTTTAATTCGGTATGTAAATCAGCTGTGAGTTGGCTGTTTAATTTGAAACGCGCTACTTGTTCGTCTTGCTGTTGAGTTTCGTCGTCTAAATATAGGTTATCTACATAACCATCTGACTTTCTTCTAAAGTAGCTAACGCGAGCGCTTGTATCGTCGGTTAAGCCTGTGCTTGCTGCAAGACCTGCTTCTCGGCTGTTATAAGTGCCTGCGCCTACCTGTAATTTTAAGCTAGGATCGTTTGTTGCCTCAGCTGACTGCATTTGGATCATACCTGCCATGCCGTCTGCGCCAAAGCGTGTACCTTGCGGCCCGCGATAAATTTCTACTTGGTCAATATCAAATAATAACGAGCTGCCACCAAGACCTGAATAGTTAATACCATCAATAACTAAACCCACTGATGGGTTGATCGGATCTACAAATTGTGAACGAAGTCCCACGCCACGAATTTGAATATAACGACCACGCGATGCCCCCGATGCAAAATTAACATTGGCAGCACTGCCTAAAATTTCATCTAAGTAACTTGCACCACGTTGATTAATTTCGTCTTCACTGAATAAGCTTGCACTAGCGCTTAAAGTTTGAATGCTTTCTCGTTGGAAATCGCCGGTAACAACAATTTTTTCTAGGTCGCTATCATCAGCGTGAGCTACAAGTGGTGCACCGAACAGCGGCAATATTGCTGCGGTAATTAAAGACAAACGTAAGTTCATTGGGTTACTTAACTCCATTTTAGGGACTCGTATGGTAGCAATTATTTCAACACATATGCTATAAACGCGGCAATTATACGTTAAATAATCAGGATTACTAATATGACCTTTAAAGTAGACTTTAAAGTACGTGATTACGAATGTGACTTACAAGGTATTGTAAACAACAGTGTATATTTTAATTATTTAGAACACGCCCGCCATGAGTTTTTATACGCACATGGAGTTGATTTTGCTCAACTTACAAAAGATAAAATTCACCTTGTTGTTATGCGCAGTGAAATGGATTATAAACACTCACTATTACCGAGTGATGAATTTTATGTTGTTGTAGAGCCTTTGCGTATTAGCCGTTTAAAGTTTGGTTTTAAGCAAACGATAGTTCGTAAGCACGATGAAAAAGTAATGCTTAATGCATTAGTAATAGGAACTGCAGTTAATGAAAAAGGACGACCTTTTTTACCGGAGCAAATAAATAACGTGTTCAAAACTACAACTTAATGATTAAAAGAACAACTTTTAAACTATCATAGAACAAAATTTACATTTAAAACATGCATTATTAACGGATAAATCGCATAAATATTGTTATTATTAAAGTAATTATACAATGAGTTAGCAATAGTATGAAATTAGCAGCAATACCGATGCTTGTAATCGGTTTGTGTGTTGGTTGCGCATCGACAGGGACGGTTACTAGTGAGCAGCTTAAATACACGCAATGGCAATTATCACGTGTAGATGGTTTAGCAATTCCGCCTTCTTTTAATGCCTCAATGAGTTTTATTGAAGCGTTACAAGTAAATGGTTTTGCTGGGTGTAATAAGTTTTTTGGTGAAGGTGAGCTTGAAGAGAGTAGCCTAACTGTAAACAAAATTGGTATGACTAGAAAGTCGTGCGGCGAAGAACTTGATGAGTTTGAGCAACAGTTGTTAAAAGCGCTTAAACAAGGTGCAGAGCTTAAAATGCAAGACCAGCAATTAGTCATGCAAGGCGAGCAAACGTTTGTGTTTATTCCTAAATAATTTTGAATTTTTGAAAAACAGCCCCTTGCGGGCAATTTTTAACTGACGTACACTCAGCGCAGATTTGATGGATAGTACTTTCAAATCAACGAACAGAATTTATATATCAATACTTGTCGGAGTGCCAAAGCTAAGTAATTAGTTTGTGGCTGAGATCGCGAAAGCGGGATCCGTGAACCTGATCAGGTTAATACCTGCGTAGGGAACAAGCTGCCTAAAATGGGACGCTTGTGCGTCTTTTTTTATGCGCACAATAAAGTGATTTTAATTATTTTAGGCTGCAAAGTAGCATAAACGCTACTTTACGATCTTTCTCTATTCCTCGGAATATCTGGCAAGACAATCCTTAAGCAATGAGGTAAGTCATGTCAAATACTACAAATAAAGCGTCGCGCCGAGAAACTCGTGCTGCCGCGTCTGAATATATTTATAACTTAACGGGTCAACCGTTCCCAAACTCTCATAAAGTATACGTTGAAGGTGCTCAACCTGGCGTGCGCGTTGGTATGCGTGAAATTACATTAAGTGATACGTTTATTGGCGGTACAGATGAAAACCCTGTTTATGAGTCAAACGATCCGCTACGTGTTTACGATACGTCGGGTCCGTATACCGATCCTAATTTTGAACTAGACGTACGCAAAGGCTTACCAAAATTCCGTGAACAATGGATTGAAAGCCGTGGTGACACAGAAGTTTTAGAGTCAGTTACGTCGCAGTTTTCGCAGCAACGTATGGCAGATGAAGGGCTGGATCATATTCGGTTTGATCACCTTCCAAAAATTCGCCGTGGTAAAACAGGCAAAAACGTAACGCAAATGCATTACGCACGCCAAGGGATTATTACTCCTGAAATGGAATATGTAGCTGTTCGCGAAAATATGGGGCGTGCAGAAATTCGTAAAGAATTACTTGCGGCGCAGCATAAAGGCGAGTCGTTTGGCGCGAGTATTCCTGAATTTATCACTCCAGAATTTGTACGCGACGAAATAGCCCGTGGTCGCGCTATTTTACCAAACAATATTAATCACCCAGAAACAGAGCCTATGATTGTAGGTCGTAACTTTTTAGTAAAAGTTAACGCCAATATTGGTAATTCATCGGTCAGCTCATCTATTGAAGAAGAAGTAGAAAAAATGGTGTGGTCTACCCGCTGGGGCGCAGACACCGTAATGGACTTATCGACTGGGCGTTACATTCACGAAACCCGCGAATGGGTTGTACGTAACTCGCCTGTACCTATTGGCACAGTACCTATTTACCAGGCACTTGAAAAAGTAAACGGTGTGGCTGAAGATTTAACGTGGGAAATTTTTCGCGATACGCTTATTGAGCAAGCCGAGCAGGGTGTTGATTACTTTACTATTCATGCCGGTGTATTACTTCGTTATGTACCAATGACCGCTAAACGTGTAACCGGTATTGTGTCGCGCGGTGGCTCAATTATGGCTAAATGGTGTTTAGCGCATCATAAAGAAAACTTTTTATACACGCACTTTGAAGATATTTGCGAAATTTTAAAACAATACGATGTGTGTTTTTCATTAGGTGATGGGCTTCGTCCTGGTTCGATTGCTGATGCCAACGATGAAGCGCAGTTTAGTGAGCTACGTACATTAGGTGAACTGACTAAAATTGCGTGGAAGCACGACGTGCAGGTATTTATTGAAGGTCCTGGACATGTGCCAATGCACATGATTAAAGCCAATATGGATGAGCAATTAAAACATTGCGACGAAGCGCCATTTTATACTTTAGGCCCGTTAACGACCGATATTGCACCAGGGTATGACCATATTACTTCTGGTATTGGTGCTGCTCAAATAGCATGGTACGGCTGTGCAATGCTTTGCTATGTAACACCTAAAGAGCATTTAGGTCTGCCAAATAAAGAAGATGTTAAAGAAGGCTTAATTACTTACAAAATAGCTGCACATGCCGCCGATTTAGCAAAAGGGCACCCAGGCGCGCAAGAGCGTGACAACGCCTTATCAAAAGCGCGCTTTGAGTTTAGATGGTACGACCAATTTAATATTGGTTTAGATCCAGACCGAGCTCGCGAGTATCACGACGAAACCCTTCCGCAAGAATCAGGTAAAGTTGCTCACTTTTGTTCTATGTGTGGCCCTAAATTTTGTTCGATGAAAATTAGCCAAGAAGTACGCGATTACGCTAAAGATCTCGAATCACGAGGTATTGATCCAAACAACGCTGGCGACGCTATTGAAATAAAAATGATTGATGTAGAAGCCGAAATGAAAGCTAAGTCAGCTGAGTTTAAGCAAACAGGCTCAGAGATTTACCACAAAGCGGTATAAAGTAATTATCGGCTAGGAGTTAGATATAAATGATAGATGAGATTTTATGCCTCGCTTTTTAATTAATTTTAGAGGCGCGAAGTAAATTCTCATCTACTTGTATTACTAATAATTGCTTTTGGAGGTTTTTATGTTTTATAACATTGCGGTGGTTGGGTTTGGTTTAGCGGGCAGGTTGGCAGCGCTTGGGCTAAGTAAACAGCACCAAGTAACTGTTTTTGAAGCGGACGACGAGCATACAAAAAATAGTGCGGGCAAAGTAGCTGCGGCAATGCTCGCCCCGCTTGCTGAGTCGGTGTTATGCGAGGCTGATTTAGCTTTAATGGGTCTTGATTCAATGAAGCGCTGGCCCGGCATTATTGCTGAGCTTGAAAGTGACGTTTTTTTTCAGCAGCAAGGCACTTTGGTAATTGCGCATCAGCAAGATAAAGGCGATTTACAAAGCTTTGCACAACGTATAAAACCGTTAGCTGGTTATACTGCTGAGCATGTGAATACCCAACAAATTACAATGCTTGAACCTGAACTTGCAGGGCGTTTTAATCAAGGTCTATTTTTACCCTGCGAGGGACAAATAGATAACCAAGCATTTTATAAAGCCAGTTTTACACAGCTCAATAAATGCAAAGTAAAATTTGTATTTAATCAGCGCGTAACCATTAGCGACAACAAAATAAACAATCGACCATTCGATTACATTATAGATTGTCGTGGGCTTGGTGCTAAAAATACTCAAGGTGATAAACCGCTTAGAGGCGTGCGTGGCGAAGTAGCAAGGTTATACGCACCAGAGGTAAGTTTAACGCGACCAGTGCGTTTAATGCACCCGCGTTATCCAATTTATATAGCGCCTAAACCTAACAGTGAATATGTAATTGGTGCGACTGAAATAGAGTCACAAGACAATGGCGCTGCAACAGTGCGCTCAACTCTTGAGTTACTTTCAGCGGCTTATACCGTGCATAGTGGATTTGCCGAAGCACGACTACTTAATATTCAAACTGGATTACGCCCCGCATTTAGCGATAACCGCCCAGAAGTATCACAAGTTGGCAATGTAATTAGCATTAATGGATTGTATCGCCATGGTTATATGTTGGCGCCGGCATTAGTGGCGCAAGCAATTTCACGAATAGAGTGAGAATAAAATGAACATTACAATTAATGGCAATGTGCTCACAATAAAAAGTAATAAGTTAATTAGCTGTTTGCAGGATTTTGGTGCCACACCACCTTATGCGGTTGCCATTAATGGCGAATTTATTCCACAAAGTCAGCACGGTAACTATGTACTTAATAAAGGCGACAATATTGAGCTATTGTCGCCTATTCAAGGCGGATAAGGCTTATGCAAACTAAAGACTGTTTAACTATTTATGGAGAGAAAATAAAGAGTCGCTTATTAATAGGCTCTGCGCTTTACCCATCGCCCGACATTATGACCCAATCGATAGTCGCCTCTGGGGCTGAAATTGTAACCGTGTCGCTTAGGCGCCAGCAAAGTGCAGCAGCCGGTGATGACTTTTGGCAGTTAATAAAAAATACAGGTTTAAAAATACTCCCTAATACCGCAGGGTGTCACAGTGTTAAAGAAGCTATAACGCTTGCAAAAATGTGCCGAGAGGTATTTGCCACCGATTGGATAAAGCTAGAGCTGATTGGCGATGATTACAATTTACAACCAGATCCTTTTGCATTGCTTGAAGCGACAAAAATATTGATTGATGATGGCTTTAAAGTATTGCCTTATTGCACCGATGACTTAGTACTTTGCCAGCGTTTAAATGAGCTAGGTTGTGAGGTGCTTATGCCATGGGGAGCACCAATAGGCACCGGTAAGGGATTGTTAAATAGCTATAATTTAAAAACTATTCGAGAACGCCTACCTGATACCACATTAATAGTAGATGCTGGTTTAGGTTTGCCATCACATGCCTGCCAAGCACTCGAAATGGGGTATGATGCGGTATTATTAAATTCAGCCATTGCAGGTGCTGGCTGCCCAATCACTATGAGCCGCGCATTTAAAGCCGCAGTTGAAGCAGGGCGCTTTGCATACAAAGCAAAAGCGATGCCTGAAAAAGACGTTGCAGCTCCATCAACCCCAACAATGGGCATGCCATTTTGGCATCAAGAAAAATAGCAGTTTTATTAAAAATATGAGCATTTTATCTAATTAAATAGCTAATTAAATAGCTCGTTAGTTCAATGTAATCGCTGTGAGGAGACAAATATGAATAACGTAGTATGGACAATTGCCGGCTCTGATTCTGGCGGCGGTGCAGGCATTCAAGCAGACATAAAAGCAATGCAAAGTTTTGGTGTACATGGGTGCACTGCTATTACAGCATTGACTGCGCAAAATAGTCTAGGCGTAGAGGCTATTAATGCAGTGTCTACCGATATTATTGAATCGCAGTTACTTGCACTCGAAAAAGACATGAAAGCCAAAGTGATAAAAATTGGCATGTTAGCCAACGTGCAGCAAATTCAGTTAATCAGCGAGCATATAAGTCATTATAAAGCTAAATGGCCTGTGCCTCCCGTTATTGTATATGACCCTGTCGCTATTGCCTCAAGCGGTGACTTACTAACAGAAGAAGACACGGTAAGCGCAATAAAAGAATGTTTACTGCCGCTGGTGGATGTAATAACTCCAAACACACACGAAACACAGTTATTAACCGGTGTGTATTTAATTGGTCCGGCTGCAATAAAAGAAGCGGCTAATAAGTTATTAAGCTGGGGCGCTAAAGCCGTTGTTATTAAAGGCGGACATTGGGATTACCCAAGTGGCTACTGCATTGATTATTGTATTGATAGTAATACGCAAAGTGGTGAAGAATATTGGTTAGGCAATCAAAAAATACAAACACCGCATAACCACGGCACCGGGTGTAGCATGGCTTCGGTCATTGCTGCGTGTTTAGCTAAAGACTATCCATTAAAAGATGCCTTTATTTTAGCTAAAGCATATATAAACCAAGGATTAAAACAGTCTGTTCGATACGGCGAGGGGATTGGACCGGTTGCTCAGACCTCGTTTCCCACTAATTTAGCTGACTACCCACAAGTAATTGAGCCAGGTAGCTGGCTGGGCGATGAACTAGATTTTGATGTGCCGCTTGATTTTAATATGGCTGCTGATTTTTCACCTTGTGAAAGTAAATCGCTTGGTTTATATGCGGTTGTAGATAGTACCGATTGGCTAGAAAAATGCTTACAACAAGGCATTAAAACAGCGCAGTTACGCGTTAAAAATAAAACGCAAGACGAGCTTGATGAGCTCATTAAGCAAGCTGTTGAGCTGGGCAAGCAATACAACGCACAGGTATTTATAAACGACTACTGGCAGTTAGCTATTAAGCATGGTGCGTATGGTGTGCATTTAGGGCAAGAGGATTTAGACATTGCTAATTTAGCGGCAATTAAAGACGCTGGGTTAAGGCTTGGGCTTTCTACCCATGGCTTTTATGAAATGCTGCGTGCGCATAATTATCGCCCTAGTTACATGGCATTTGGTGCTATTTACCCAACCACCACAAAAGACATGACAGGCCAAATACAAGGTCTTGAAAAGCTGATTAAATTTGTACCGCTTATGCAAAGCTATCCAACAGTGGCAATAGGCGGTATTGATTTAAGCCGTGCTAAGCAGGTAGCGAAAACTGGCGTGGGAAGTGTTGCCGTAGTGCGTGCGATTACCGAGGCTGATAATTACGTAGAGGCTATAAGCGCTCTGCAAGTAGCCATAAGTACTGCAGATTAATACTAACAAGGTCAGTAAAAGTGAATGAGCTAAGCGATAAAGAAACCCTGCGTTACAGTCGCCATTTATTGCTTGAAGAAGTTGGGCTTGAAGGGCAGTTAGCACTTAAATCCTCAACGGTTGCAGTAGTGGGGGCTGGCGGGTTAGGTAGCCCAGCACTTTTATATTTAGCCGCTGCGGGTGTTGGAACGCTTATTTTAATTGATGATGACGAAGTTGAGCTTTCAAACTTACAGCGCCAAGTGCTTTATAAAATAAATCACTTAGGGCAAAACAAAGTCGCTGCAGCGGGTAAAGTATTAGCGAGTCTTAATAATCAAATAGAAATAGTAACGCATTGCCAAAAGTTAGATAAGAGTAATGCAGCTAACATGCTAAAAGGTGCTGACATCGTACTTGATTGCTCTGATAACTTTAGCACTCGCTATTGCGTTAATCGTTATTGTATTAGCAACAAAATACCGTTAATTTCGGGTGCTGCATTGGCAACTAAAGGGCAGTTAATGGGCTTTGATTTTAGGCAAAGTGATAGCCCGTGCTATGGCTGTGTTTTTCCACAAAGTGAAGCTACACCAATTATAAATTGCAGTAACGCAGGAGTAATTAGCCCGCTACTTGGTGTAATAGGCTCTATGCAGGCGCAACTTACGCTTAACTTATTGCTGGGGCATGCAGAGGGGGGCGTGTTTATAACCTTTGATGCGCTCACTTTAAAACAACAGCACTTTAAAGTGATTAAAGATTTAGAGTGTAAAGAGTGTGGAAAATAGGTTTTTGAGAGGCTTGTGCCTGTTATTATATGCGGCGTTAAAAAACTAAAAGCTGACGCTTTTAACGTGAGCAAGCTCTACGTCTACAACACAGCGCGTTTCACGTCAAATTCGATATAACAAACGCCGTAGACGCACAGCTTGCTGGCGTGATGGAGGGAGCCTATAAAAATATAAATGGTGTAACCTTCAAGTAGGTATAAGCTAAAAGCTGACGCTTTTAACGTGAGCAAGCTCTACGTCTTGTATCTCTCATTGATAAATGATTAGCTATCATTTATCACATCGAAGTCAGTGAGCTTGCCTCGACGTCTAGTATTTAATACTGCTCGG
>NZ_WTLC01000050.1:0-26737 GCF_011378875.1 Pseudoalteromonas sp. Z9A5 | reverse complement strand
CAAAAGAGGGCTTTAGTTGCTGCTAAAGCCTGGGTCTCACATTACCCGAACTTGGTTATAAATAATAATTTGATGGGTTTATTATCCATACAAGCGCTTTAAACGAAACATGCTGGTTGCATCGAGATAGATGTTAATAACAACACGGTTTATTTGTCAGGTGACAAAGGCGGTTTGTTGGCTTTAGTTTCAAAATTAATTGAGGTAGCTAATTGTGCTGTAGATGGCTACCACAAACACTTAGATGGAATTGAATTGCCAAATGTATCAATTAAGCCTGATAATCTAGAGCTTAATATCGGCAAATCAAGTAGCTAGGTGCAATCAAAACCTAACAAGAACATTAGACGGAATTTGTTCTTCCCCTCGTTTATTAGGTCTCACGATTATTTTTTACCATACACATTCTCAGGATTTATTTGCATTAGCAGTGCTGGATTATCTATTGGTTTAAACCCGTATTGTGCATAAAGGCCATGTGCATCAGAAGTTGCTAATAAAAAGCGCCTGAGCCCTTGTAGCTCAGGGTGCTCTACTATCGTTTTAATAAGTAACTTACTCAGCCCATTTCCTTGCAAGTGCGTGGCAATAAATACATCGGCTAAATAGGCAAAGGTTGCTTTATCGGTCACTACTCGGGCAAAGCCAACTTGTTCGTTATGAGCGCTGTAAACACCAAAGCACATTGAGTTATCAATAGCCGATTGCATCACGCTTTTAGGAATGCCTTTGGCCCAATAGCTATTAGCAATAAAGTTATAAATAACGTTAAAGTTAAGTTTGCTTTTGTCTGTGCTAAGTTGAGTAGCCATTAATATTTAATGCGATTAGTGGACGTTTTTATCACTACTTTTATAAGTAATCTTTAACGTTTTTTAGCTGTTTATCGTGTAATTTTGAAAGCACTAATAACGAGAAAATTATCCCAAATAGCGCCCATCCCATATCTGATTGGGTATCCCACACGTAACCTTGAGTGCCTAAAAATGCTTCTGCGTTTTCGCCGCTTAAAACCGCAACCCACCACTCTATTAATTCGTAAAACGCACTAAATGCCAAACATACCGAAATAACAAAGGCGATTAACCACCCTTTGCCATTTACTACATTTTTGCGTAGTAAAATTTCGCGCGCTAGTAGCGCAGGTACAAAGCCTTGAAAAAAGTGCCCTACTTTGTCGTAGTTATTACGCTCGCTACCGAACAGGTTATCGAACAAAGGGACTTCGGCGTAGGTGTAGTGCCCGCCAATCATCAGCACAATACAATGCGCTAAAATAAAAGTGTATAAAATAGGGGTAAGTTTAAAGTGACTATAGGTGCTTGCTAGCAGCACTAAACCAATAATTGCGGGGATAACTTCAAGCAGCCATGTAAATTGATCTTTTGGGTTAATACCAGACCAAATTAATACAATAAAAAACAGGCTCAGCCATAAATATTTCATTTAGAATCCTTTTCTAAATTGATCAAATTTACGGCATTTTACGCCTTTGAAATAAGCGACGCTACCTATAGTTTGTTTTTGCTGTAATGCGATTAAACAAAGTAGGAAAAAAGCGTTTAATTGTGGGTGCCCAACCACTTAAGCCTTTACCAACAATCACTTCGTGTTTTTTATCGCTAATGGCGCGAATCATTTTTGTGGCAGCTACGCTTACATCCATGCCATTTTCTATCGACTCTTCTGGTTTATTTTGCGCTATGCCTTGCTCGTTTAATGAGTTATGCGCAATTGCTGTTTTTATAGAACCAGGGCAAATTGTTAAGCAATGAATGTTATGCTCGCTAACCTCTGCGCGTAGGCAATCCATAAAGCCAACAACCGCATATTTAGAGCCCGAATAACCCGTTCTAAATTTTGAACCTACTTTACCCGCCACGCTACTAATAGACACAATCGAGCCGCTGCGCCTTGCCACCATAGCAGGCAATACAGCTTTAGTAAGTGCAATTAAGCCAAAGTAATTAACCTCCATTAATTGGCGGTACACGTTAAAATCGTTTTCTAAAAATAAACTGCGCTGCGATACGCCGCCGTTATTAATTAAAATATCAATTGCAGGAAGCTCACTCATTTTTGCTGTTATTGTGCTTAATACGTGCTCTGGCTGGGCTAAGTCCAGCGGCATAACTAAGTGCCCTTCGCCTTTAAGCGTTGCTTTTAAATCGTTTAGTTTATCTACATTACGCGCCGATAAAATAACGCGTGCACCAAGCTGGGCAAACTGTATAGCAAGCTCTTTTCCAATACCTGACGATGCACCGGTGATCCACACTGTTTTATTATTATACTGCATACGTTATCTGCCCTTTTTTGTTATTTATTAGGTTTTATTAAGGTAGTTAGTAAAATGCTTTATGCCTTTGTAGGGCCTGCTATTGCGTTTACTTCGTTTTCTAATGTTTTATAAAAACCCATTAAAAAGAGGAGCTCAACCATTACATACAAAGGTCCAATAATTAAGCCAATTAGGTCATCTACAAACGCAGGTTTTTTACCTTCGTAATAGTGCCCAATAAACTGTAATACCCAGCCAAATACAAACACACCTACGCCAATACTTAACCAAGGCCAAAACGCCATTGCTGCAATAGGTTGAGCACCAACAAGGAGTAAAGTAAATATTACGGCCATAATAAAGCCGAGCGAAAAGCTCAGCATAAAATAATAAACAACCGACGCTAATACAAAAAGTTGTGCGCCATCAATTACAAAGCTATTAATCATTAAGTTATCAGTAACAAAACCACCAATAGGTATTTGAATGCGTGCTAGTAAACACAGCACTGCAAATACAATTAACGGAATACCAAAAAAGTGCGTTAGTACATTACGCTTAGAACGATGATACAAACCATATTTACCAAGCTGCTGTTGAAGTGTTTTCATTGTGTTGCCTTTATTTTTATATGAAAACTTACTTTAGCAAAAGTAAGTACAGCAACAATGTCAGGTATCCGACATTTTGTAAATTAAACAAATGCAGAAATAATCTTCCCTTGCTCATGCTCGGTTTTCATACCCATACGATCTGAGCCTTGTTGATACTCTTGCTCGAGCATTTTTTGAAGTTCCTCGATTTTATCAGCAATTACGCTAGGGTCTGCGCCCTCACCTTGCTGTTTTTTAGTGAGCTCTTTAGTAAGCTCTTCTATTGCTGCTTTTAGCTCGTCTATTTTGTCTTTGTTTACACCTAAACGTTGATAAACCAGCGCTTCTTGAGCACGTTCTAAAAACGTTTGATCTTTAGGCGTTGAGCTAATGCCTTTAACATCATTTGTTTTTTCGTTAGGGAGGGTATTAGTTGCCGCAACGTCGCTTAGACCTGCCGCTTTATTTACTGTAGGAGAGTTATAATTACTGTATTGATTTTTAAAGGTTATTGTAGTCATTAGCTCAAATCCATTGTTGCGTTACATAGTTTGTAGCAATTTTGGTTCCAACTAAATAAAGTAGTCTTTATTTAAGCTTGTGTAGCACGGGCCTGTAACTTTTGTTTATCTAAAACAGTAATTCGTTGATACCCTAAGCTAATAGCTTGTAAGCTAACGAGTTGTTGCAGTATTTGATTAATAGTTTGGCGTGTTAGGTAGGTCATATCAGCGAGTTGCTGTTGAGATAAAACAAGCGGAGTTAAATGCTCTGTATGTTCGCTAAGCATTAAAAGTCGATTACATATTTTTTGCTCAGCACTTAATAATGCGTGATCTTCCATTGAAGTAAACATAAGGCGTAATTTTTGCGCCAGTAATAATCCAAATTCTTGCCAATATTGTGGTTGTTCATTTAAAAGCGGTTCAAGCGCACGGTGTGAAACATAAAAAAGCACTACGTCTGTTTGTGCGTATACATCGTGAGTGCGCAGGCCACCATCAAATAAAGTTACCTCGCCAAACCAAAGTGACGAATCAATAAAACTAAGTACAGCTTCTTTACCTTCGTTACTTACGCCACTAATACGTACTACACCACTAAGTACTGCATAAATTCCATCGTGCTTATCACCACGTAAAAATAATGACTGCTGGGCTTTAAGCGAGAGGGTTTTACCCTGCGTTAATAAAAAACTTTTTAAGTAAGGGCTACGTTTTTTAAACCAGTGCCCTTGTTCAATCACGTTTTGCTGTTGAGGGGTCATTATTTACTGCATTCTTTTATTAAAGGGCTGTGTTTCGCGGACCAGTTTTTTAGGTAAGTTTAAACCGGTTGCTATAACAAAATCATCGTAAGGGTCGTTACCCGAAAACAACTCAGTTATAAGCGTGTCATTTTTAAAAACATTAACGGTTACGCCGCTGCCCATGCCACCAGAGTTAATAATATAATAATGGTACTCACCATTACTAAAAAATAGAATGCTTTCACCAACACGCCCTACTTGCCTGTAGTAACTGCCAAATGGCGCCTCTGCAGTCGCTAGTTTTTCAAGCCCCATGTCATCAATTCGACCAAAGCGATAACTAAGCGAAGAGTCGTCTTTTGCAACGCAAATAGATAACACGTTATCAGAAGGCTCAAGCTTATAAACAATTGATTCGTCAATGGAGCGAATAACTTTGTGCATTTTAGCGTTAATGTAAGCTGTTTCATCACTTTTGCAATGCGTGCCTACCAATCCAACAACTAAAGCCGGCTCACTTATTTGAATAGCAGCAGGTGCATTTGCATCAAAGTCTATTGACGTATTACTTGCATTATTATTTAGCTGAGGCTTACCTTGTATTGATGTACTTTGATTATCGCAACCAAACAATGCCAATAAGAAAAAAGAATAAAAACTCGCTAAAAATTTAATGTTCATAAAAAATCCATATGAGATAGAGCCTTTAAAATAGCGACAAAATAAGGTACTCGCAACACTCTTATACACAATATTTGATAACTTTATAGTTAAACCATCTTATGCAAAACCTACGTTACTTTTTGGTGATTTAATTAACGATTTTTTAAACAATTGTTGGTCTTTTAAAGAGCAATTTATAATATGAGATATAGCGATATTTTTAGATTTTTAGATTTTTAGATTTTTAGATTTTTAGATTTTTAGATTTTTAGATTTTTAGATTTTTAGATTTTTAGATTTTTAGATTAGCTTTTCAATATATATTTTGGAGTAGGCTTAAATTTTGTTTTTGATCGGGAGTATTTTTAATAATAATATTTGTCACCACTAAATTTGCGCCTTAGTAAAGTTAGTAAACCCGCCAGTCAATTTGCTATATCGTTGCCAAATACAAATTAACATTTAGTTAAACCCTCTTTTATTGCAAAGTGTTAAATACTTAAATAACTAAATAACTAAATTGACCAATAATCAATTTTTTATAACAAAAAGTTGTTACAAATTTATCCAAAAATGAAACTCAATAAGTATCTGTAATAACTAAATTAAATTATTTTACATCTAAAAATAATACATTTTAAGAACAATTTAGTCTCATTTTATTAAAACAATAGTTGACCCTATTTAAAATATAAACTAGCATTTCTGGAAGCGCTTCCACAAGATCACTTATTTACGCACTTCTGGAAGCGCTTCCATACATTTGACAATGTTTATAATTACACAATAACAGCCCCATACAGCTGTTAATAATAATGATAAAAGTGCGAGGGAAACCGAATGTCCAACCATATTGTAAGAAAAACAAAGATAGCGACCAGCCTATCTCTGATTTTAGGCGCATCAATCTCTTTACCTGTATATGCACAAGAAGCAAATACAGATGTTGAAGTAATTCAAGTTACTGGTTTTAAAAGCAGTATTAAAGAGTCAACTCGGTTAAAACGCGACGCTGCAGGTGTTGTAGATGCAATATCAGCTGAAGATATTGGTAAATTCCCTGATACCAACTTAGCCGAGTCGCTACAGCGTATTACAGGTGTGTCGATTGATCGTTCAAATGGTGAAGGATCTAAAGTAACTGTTCGTGGTTTTGGTCCCGACTACAATATGGTAACCCTAAATGGTCGTACTATGCCGGCAGCTTCATTGCCTTCAGGCGGTGGTACACCAAGCTCTCGTGCTTTTGACTTTGCAAACTTAGCGTCTGATAGCGTTAAGTCGGTTGAAGTATACAAAACAGGTAAAGCAAGTATTGCATCAGGTGGTATTGGCGCAACAATTAATATAAATACGGCTCGCCCACTCGACAATCCAGGCTTTATTTCAAGCGTAGGTGTAAAAGCATTACACGACTCAACAAACCGTGTTGGTGATGACATAACACCAGAGCTTTCGGGCTTAATTAGCTGGACCGACAGTGAAGCTAAATTTGGTGCTTCGTTAACAGCAAGCATGCAACAGCGCGATAGCTCGTCAACAGGTGCGTTTGTAAATCAATGGAATACATCTGCTTTTGACGGCACAATTCCACAAGCTGCAGACGATATTGTTTTAACTAATGCACCCGCTGTTGGCCAGCTTTATTCAATGCCATCAGATTTGCGCTACACCATTGCCGACAGAGAACGTACTCGTACAAACGCGCAATTAACACTGCAGTACAGCCCAATTGACGATTTAACAGCCACGCTTGATTACACGTATTCTAAGCAAGATTTATTCGAAACCCGTGCTGAGCAATCAATATGGATGGATAACTATAAAAGTGCGCTAACGTTTGACGATAATACGGTAAAAACCCCTATTTATTACCGAGAAGAACGTCGCGATCAGCAAACACGCGATTTAGGTTTAGCGTTTCAAGAGCTAAACCAAGTTAATCAAAACGATTCTATTGGTTTAAACGTTGAGTACTATTTCAATTCAGAATTGAGCTTTATGTTTGATGCGCACAATTCAAAAGCCACTAGTAAACCAGATGCACCTTACGGCAGCTGGGTAAACGCAGGCTTGGGCGCAAACGTAGTTAACGCACAAGAAGTTGATTTTAGCCGCGAACTGCCATCAATGAGTATCGATTTTGATGATTGCCGCCGAGACAATCTAAATTGTAATAATACGTTAGATGCCTCTGATGTGGGTACGTCTATTTTAGATTCTAACTTTGCTCGCCAAGAGTCTGAAATCACAGAATTTAGAATCCATGGTAAATACGAAATTGAAAACGGTGCAATTGACTTTGGTATAGAGTCTCGCTCTATGGAAAGCCATTCACTGCAATCACTTACACGTAATACAATGGGTAACTGGGGTATAGAAAACCCAGGCGAACTACCTGATGGCTACCTAAACCCAACAAACTTTTTAGCTGAGTTTGACGACTACGATACATCTGGTTCGTACAACCAAGGTTATACCGGCAGCGCATCGCAAATTGGTTACTGGGCTGGTGATGAATACGGCTTTAACTTTGCAGCCGATGGCGCATTTGCAACTAACCGCACCATTGAAGAAGATATAACCGCAGCGTTTGTGCAATTTACTTACAATGGTTACATTGGCGATATGCCATACAACATTGTGATTGGCGCGCGCCAAGAGTCTACCGACATTACCTCAACGGCTAATATCGATTTACCTAACGCAGTAGCGTGGGAAGGTAATAACGATTTTAACGTTCGTTTTGGCTCAGATAAAGAAGATTTCACGCTTAAATCTAGCTACGATCACTTTTTACCAAGCTTTGACTTTGACATAGAAGTAATCGAAAACGTAAAAGCGCGTTTTTCTTATAGCACAACAATTGCTCGCCCAACTTACGACAACTTAAGTTCAGCAGCGACTGTTGGTGTACCAGGCGCCCCTACTCTTTTAGCGGGTTCTTCACCGGCTACAGCGTCAACGGGTAATCCTGGTTTAGTGCCGCTTGAATCAGATAATATTGATGTATCGGCTGAGTGGTACTTTGCAGAAACAAGTTATGTGTCGGTAGGTTATTACACTAAAGACATCGAAAACTTTATTGGTTTAACACCAATGACGCAAAACTACTACGGATTACGCGATGCAACAGCGGGCCCTCGCGCTCAAGCTGCCATTGCTGAACTGGAATCTCGCGGACTTGCCCTAACCGATTCAAACTTATTTCAAATGGTTGCCGCAACAGAAAACAACGTTGATTTTGACTCTATGACCTACGAAGAGTTTGAAGCCGCTTACGATGTAATTGCTAACAGCGACGACCCATTACTAGAATTTACAGCGCAAGTACCTACCAACAATAAAAATGCCACCATTGATGGTTTTGAAGTTGCCTTTCAGCACTTTTTTGGTGAAAGCGGCTTTGGTGTGCAAGCAAACTACACCACAGTTAATGGCGACATAGACTTTGATGTAAACGCCGACCCTACTACTACACAATTTGCATTAGTGGGTTTAAGCGATACAGCTAACTTTATTGCAATGTACGAAAACGATGATTTTCAAGCACGTATTGCTTACAACTGGCGTGATAAGTTTTTAAATAGCGCAGCTCGATACGTAAATGAGCCAGGCTTTACTGAAGAATATTATCAAATAGACTTTAATGTTGCGTACAACTACAGCGAACAACTATCGTTTTTTGTTGAAGGCCTTAACATTACTGAGCAAAACAGCCGCGAACATGGTCGCACGTCAGTACAATTGTGGAACCTACAACAGCTAGGCGCACGTTACAATATTGGTATGCGTTACAACTTCTAAAGGTAATACAAAGTAAAGCCGTTAGTTTTTACTAACGGCTTTTTTGTATTTAAGCTGAGTACAGGTTATTTATAACAATAATAATGCTAGTTTAATCGTTATCAATATTAGGGTTTTAAGTCATGACCAAACCAATAACAAAAATAGTCGTTTTAGGTGGTGGCACTGCCGGTTGGCTAAGCGCAGGCTTATTAGCCGCTGAACACCCGCACCTTAGTGTTACGTTAGTTGAGTCGGCAAATGTGCCTATATTGGGCGTGGGCGAAGGCACGTGGCCGTCAATGCGCAACACGCTGCAACGCATTGGCATTAAAGAAATTGATTTTATAACCCAGTGCGACGCGTCATTTAAGCAAGGTTCTAAATTTATAAATTGGCGTAACCTCAGCGAGGGAGAAAACTACTACCACCCTTTTATGAATCCACAAGGCTACGAGCACACTAATTTACACGCCAGCTGGCAACGTATTGCACCTGATCAAAAATTTGCCGACGTTGTTAATATGCAAAGCTTTGTATGCCAAGCAGCACTTGCACCAAAGCAATTACAAACACCTGAATATGCTGCGGTCACCAACTATGGTTATCATTTAGATGCGGGTAAATTTGCTGAGTTTTTAAAAAATCACTGCGTTAAAAACCTAAACGTTACACATATTATTGACGATGTAACCGAGGTTATTAACGACGAGCATGGCTATATTGCCTCATTAAAAACAAATAATAATGGCAATATAATAGGTGATTTATTTATAGATTGCTCAGGCTCTCGTGCTCGTTTAATAGGTGAGCATTTTAATAGTGAGTTTATAGCGCAAGATCATATTTTATTTAATAACAGCGCTGTTGCGGCGCAAATACCTAATGCACACACCGATCAACCAATTGCCTCTGCTACGCTATCTACAGCGCAAAGTAACGGTTGGATTTGGGATATAGCCCTGCCAACGCGCCGTGGTACAGGTTATGTATTTAGTAATAAATATCAAAGTGATGAAAGCGCAACAAATACACTAAAAAGCTACATAGCCAAAAGCACCAGTGAGCAACAAGCTGAGCAACTTAACTACCGCGTATTAAAATTCAGCCCTGGTTACAGGCAACAATTTTGGATTAAAAACTGTGTTGCCGTGGGTATGTCTGCTGGCTTTTTAGAGCCACTAGAAGCGTCAGCTCTTGCTATGGTTGAGCTTTCGATTAGCATGATAAGCGAGCAACTACCGCAAAACCGCACACACATGAGCCAGCTTGAAACGCGTTTTAATAACCGTTTTAGCACTCGTTGGCAGCGCGTTATTGAGTTTTTAAAACTTCATTATGTGTTAAGCGAGCGCGACGACACTCCTTATTGGCAAGATATTAGTAATTTAAATACCGCACCCGAGCGCCTGCAAAACTTACTTAAACTTTGGCAATTTCAGCCCCCTAGCCGCTTTGATTTTATTGAAAACGAAGAAGTGTTTTCATCAAGCAGTTATCAATACGTTTTATATGGCATGGGCTTTAATACACAAATAGTATCTGCACAAAATACATTTAACGACCCACGTGCTGGGGATTACTATTATCAACAAAATCGCGAAAAAATAGCGCAGTGTTTAAATCGACTGCCAAGTAATCGCGCGCTTTTAAATCACCTTTTATCAAATAATGGGCAGCCACATAATGACTAAAACAAACGCTGTTAAAAACGTAGTAATTGCTGGAGGCGGCACTGCCGGTTGGATGGCCGCAGCGGCACTTGCTAAACTAGTTGGTAACAATATAAACATAACCCTTGTTGAATCTGACGATATTGGCACTGTAGGTGTTGGCGAAGCAACAATTCCGCCTATTCGTACATTTCATAAATTGCTGGGTATAAACGAGCAAGCATTTATGAAAGCCACTCAAGCCAGTTTTAAATTAGGTATTAGCTTTGAAAACTGGGGCGATGAAAACACGCATTATATTCACTCATTTGGCGCAACGGGCAAAGAATGTTGGGCGGGTGAATTTCATCACTTTTGGTTGCAAGGTAAAACTTTAGGAATAAACAACCCATTTGGCGATTACTGCTACGAGCTGCAAGCTGCTAAAAGCGGTAAATTTGCGTTTAATCAGCAAAACCCCATTAACTATGCTTACCATATGGATGCCACACGTTACGCGCAGTTTTTACGTGAATTTTCAGAGCCATTAGGCGTAAAACGCATTGAAGGTAAAATACAAAAAGTAATAAAAAACCCTAAAACGGGCCATATAGAATCACTTACTTTAAATAATGGCGAGCACATTAACGGCGACTTTTTTATTGATTGCACCGGCTTTAGAGGCTTATTAATAGAGCAAGCATTGCATACTGGCTACGAAGACTGGTCGCATTTACTACCGTGTAACAGCGCCATTGCGGTGCAAACAAAATCAACCAGCGATACCGTATTGCCACTTACCCGCTCTATTGCCCACAAAAGCGGCTGGCAATGGCGTATACCGCTGCAAAACCGTGTAGGCAACGGATTAGTTTATTGCAGCCAATATATGGATGACGAACAAGCCAAAGCGTTGCTGTTAAATAACATTGAGGGCGAGCCGCTTACAGAGCCCCGTATTATTAAATTTAAAACAGGGCGTCGCTTAAAAGGCTGGAACAAAAACTGCCTAGCGCTTGGCCTTGCTAGCGGTTTTGTAGAGCCACTTGAGTCCACCAGCATTCACTTAATTATGTCAGGTATTATTCGCTTTATGCGTTTATTTCCGTTTAATGGCATTACCAATCACGCAATTGACGAATACAACAAACAGCTTAAAAGCGAAATTGAAAATATTCGCGACTTTATTGTGCTGCACTACAAAGTAACTAATCGCAATGACAGCGAGTTTTGGCAACACTGTAGTGCGATGGAGGTGCCAAAAACACTTCAACATAAAATTAATTTGTTTAAGCAAACCGGCCGTGTATTTTTAGACGATGGCGACATTTTTAGAGTCGACTCGTGGGTGCAAGTTATGCTTGGCCAAGGTATTGAGCCTAATCAACATCACTTAATAGCCAGCATGATGAGTGATGAAGAACTCACCCGCTTTTTACACGGTATTAAGCAACAAATAGAGCAACGCGTAAGCCAATTACCGTCTCATCATGAGTTTTTAAAACAATATTGCCCAGCATAAAAAAGCCCTTATTACTAAGGGTTTTGGGTACACACAACAACTTTTATTTATTTAAATTTAACTATTGACCTGCTTATCAATAGCCACTAACCTAAATATGGAAGCGCTTCCTTAAAGTCATTAAAGACCATTGCTTGAGATTAATTAAATTAAATATGGAAGGGCTTCCACTTATGCAATTTATAAAATATAAATAAAAGCCAAATTTACTACAAAGAAAACAGGGGTTTTCTCTTAATGAAACAATTATCTTTACCTAGTGGCTCACCACTTTTAGCTAAAAACTTTACTTTTGGTGTAGCTACAGCCTCATTTCAAATTGAAGGTGGTGCAGCCGATCGCTTGCCGTGTATTTGGGATACCTTTTGCAGTAAAGAAGGCAAAATTGTTGATAATTCGAATGGCGATGTAGCATGTGAACATTACACTCGCTGGGAAGATGATATAGAACTAATTGAATCATTAGGCGTAGACGCTTACAGACTTTCTATTTCGTGGCCACGCGTAATGACCTTAAATGGGCAGTTAAACCCTAAAGGCGTTAAGTTTTACACCGATATTTTAGATGAGTTAAAACGTCGTAATATTAAAGCTTTTGTCACTTTGTACCACTGGGATTTACCACAACATATTGAAGACGAAGGTGGCTGGTTAAACCGTAACACCGCTTACGAATTTGCCCATTACGCAGATTTAATTACAAAAGCATTTGGGGATCGTGTGCACTCTTACGCTACTTTAAACGAACCGTTTTGCAGCTCTTTTTTAGGTTACGAAATAGGCGTACATGCACCTGGTATTGTAGGGCGCGAATTTGGTCGTAAAGCCGCTCATCATTTATTACTTGGTCATGGGTTAGCTATGCAAGTACTTGCTAAAAACAGTCCAAATACACTAAACGGTATTGTACTTAACTTTACGCCTTGTTATTCAGTTACCCAATGCGAAGAAGATTTAAAAGCCACTGCATTTGCTGATGACTATATAAACCAATGGTACATGCAGCCTGTAATGCAAGGTAAATACCCTGATATTATTAAGCAGTTACCTAAAGCCCACCGCCCAGACATTTTAGAGAGCGATATGGAAATAATTGCTCAACCACTGGATTATTTAGGCGTTAATTTTTATACCCGCATGCATTATCAAGCAAGCGAAACCGACTTTTACCATGAGCTGCCACATAAAGCGCCAATGACCGATATAGGTTGGGAAATTTACCCTAAAGCGCTTACAGAGTTACTTGTATCGTTAAACGAAAAATACACCCTACCATCTATTTATATTACCGAAAACGGTGCAGCCATGGCTGACGAATTTAAAGACGGTGAAGTGAACGATAACGACCGTATTGAATATTACCACGAGCATTTAAATGCCCTACATAACGCAGCAGAGCAAGGCGTAAAAGTAGATGGTTACTTTGCGTGGAGCCTAATGGATAACTTTGAATGGGCAGAGGGATATTTAAAACGCTTTGGCATAGTACACGTAGACTACACCACACAAAAACGAACTGTTAAAGCCAGCGGTAAAGCGTACAGTAAACTAATAACAAGCCGATAAATTATCGGCTTATAACAATAAGAACACACACTGTGAACAAACTCCCTTTATACGAAAAAGTCGGTTACGCTATGGGCGATGCCGGCGCTAACTTAGTATGGCGCGGTGCGCTTGCTTATTTAGCGGTGTTTTACACCGATACATTTGGCATATCGGCTGCAGCCGCTGCCATGTTATTTTTGGTTGTAAGGCTATCTGATGGCGTAACCGATATTATTATGGGTATGATTGCCGACAGAACGCAGTCGCGCTTTGGTAAATTCCGTCCATGGATACTCTACTCAGCACCGTTTTTGGGCTTGTTTATGGTGCTGTGTTTTACTACCCCCGACTTTAGTACCACCAATAAACTTATTTATGCCTACGTAACCTACATTGGTTTAACGCTTGCTTACACCGTAAGTAACGTACCCTACTCGGCACTTATGGGCGTAATGACACCCGACGATACAGAGCGCACAAAGCTCTCTGGTTTTAGGTTTGCTGGTGCCTTTACTGGTGGTTTATTAGTGATGGGTTTTTTACCTGAGCTAGTGGCTTTTTTTGGTGGCGGCGACGATGCCAAAGGCTATCAGCTTACTATGTACTTATTTGCCAGCTTACTTATTATTTTAATGATTATAACGTTTGCGACCACTAAAGAACGTGTAACACCGCACGCCTCAAATGAAGGCAATTTAAAATCAGAGTTATTTGATTTAACCAAAAGCCTGCCATTTATAATCCTACCTTTGCTTGCTACTACCTTGTTTTTTTATTACCGCGATTTATACAGCGGCGTATTTTTTGCCCTTGTTATGGCAGCAATGACATTCGTTATTAAAAAATTACTCAATAAAGATAAGCAAAGCTTAACGGGATCACAGCGCGACATGGTTGATCTTCTGACCAATAAACCTTGGTTGGTATTACTTGGCATTGGTTTTTTAACCATGATGTTTAATGGCATAAAATACGGTGTAATTGCGTACTACTTTAAGTACCACGTAGCCAATGAACTCATGGCTGGGCAATACTTTATTGCCTTGTTGGTTGTATCTATATTAGGCGCACTTGCCACAGGTAAACTGGCCGAAATTATGGGTAAACGAAACCTATTTATTGCATCATTAATGCTAAGCGGCATACTCACTACTGCATTTTACTGGGTGCCTAGCGATAACCTAGTTGCTGTATTTACCTTTGGTTGCGCTGCTGAATTTTTTGCCGCAATGATGCCAACATTATTTTTTAGTATGCTTGGTGATTCAGCCGATTATTCAGAGTGGAAAAACAAACGCCGCGCTACAGGCCTTATTTATTCTGCGGGTACATTTGTGCAAAAAACCGGTGGTGGTTTTGCAGGTGCATTAGTATTAGTGGTACTTGCAGGCTACGGCTATAACGGCATGGATGAGCTAACAATTACACAAGCCCTACCTGGTATGCAGTTACTTATGAGCTGGATACCCGCCGCATTTGCTTTTTTAGGTGCCGCATTGATGCTTATTTATCCGCTAACCTCAGCGATGACGCAAAAAATAACAGAAGACTTAGCAATTAGACGCAGTAATGTGTAAATTAACTTTTAATGATTCTTCGCGCTTTATATTTTTATAAAGCGCGAGTAAAAACACATATAAGCTAGGACATCAATGGCGACAATTTATCAAGTATCAGAAATGGCAGGTGTGTCTTTATCAACTGTTTCAAGGGTACTTAACGACAACGACTACGTAAGCAAAAAAACTAAAAAAAAGGTATTAGAAGCAATGAAAGAACTAGGCTATCAGCCAAGTTCTATTGCACGCTCTTTGGCGTCTAGCACTACAAACAGCGTAGGTATTTTAGTTTCTGAATTGGATGGTCCGTTTTTTGGTCAGATGATGTCAGCCATTGAAGAGCATCTTCGTATTGCGGGTAAACACGTTATTATTACCCCTGGGCACAGTGACGAGAAAAAAGAAAAAAACGGCTTTGAGTTTTTAATAAGCCGTAATTGCGACGCTATTATTGCTCACGTAGAAGCAGTATCAAACGAGTACTTGATTGAGCTAAGTAAAGGTAAAACCCCTATTTACTTAATGAGCCGCTACGTTAAAGAAATTGAAGAAAACTGCATTAGCCTCGACAACGTCATGGGCGGCTACTTAGCCACTAAAGCCATGATCAACAAAGGTCATAAAAACATTGCGTACATAGCAGGCCCGCAGTTTAAAGAAGATGCGTCAAATCGTTTAAAAGGTCACAAACAGGCATTAGCAGAATACAACCTAACCTTTGACGAAAAGCTATTTTACATAGGCGACTTTAAAGAAACCGGCGGCAGCGATGGCTTAAGGCATTTTATTCAAAATAAAGCGCAAATAACCGCCCTTGTATGCGCCAATGACGAAATGGCATCGGGTGCCATGAAATACGCCCGAGAGCACGGTTTTAACTTACCAAAAGATTTAGCCATTATTGGGTTCGATAACGTAATTTTTACCAATTACCTCTACCCAACGCTTACTACAATAGATAACCCAGTTCCCGAAATGGGCAGAGCTGCGGCTAACTTAGTGCTTAAAGACATTTACAAAAAAAGCGGCATAACAGTAAATCATGTGTTTCAGCCAAAGCTTATTTTAAGAGACTCAACACCCGACATTAATTAACTTTAAACCTAATTTAAATCTAATTTATGTAACTCGTTACGTACCCACTGCGTATCTAAATATTGCTCTACGTGTTGCTGCGCAAACTTTAAAAAGTTACGTGCAGCATGCGATATGTGCCTATCTGTTCGCATTACAAAATACCACTGACTCGCCAAATGGGCATCGCTTACGTTTAACACTTTAAAACTAGTATCGTCTGTTGCAAGTACATGGCGTGATAAAACCGCAATGCCCATACCCGATGCAACCGCGACGCGTATTGCTTCATTACTCGCCATTTGCACACTATCGCTCAGCACTAACCCTCGGCTTTGTAGTTCGCTTTCAAATAACATACGTGTTGCTGAGCCATTTTCTCGCAGTAAAAAGCGATACGGCATTAAATCAGTTAATTTAACGGCTTTTACGTGAGCTAACGGATGATTTAGCGGCACTATAAATTCTAGTGGATTATGCAAAAAGCGCGCAGCTTGTGCGTGTTCAAGCGACGGCGGGTGGCTAAATACATAAATATCGTCCTCTCCTCGCTCAAACCTATCAAGCACCTCTGCCCTGTTACCTATTTCAAGCGGAAGCTCAACATGGGGATGTAAATTACTATAAGGTCCAAGCAGTTTTGGTAGAATATATTGCGCGGTATTAACCATTGCGATTTTACAACGGCCGCGCGCTCCGCCATTAAGCTCGGTTAAAAAATCTTGGTAGTCTTCAAAGTGTCCAAATACCTGTTGGCATGTTTTAAATAGCTCAAGTCCTGCATCGGTCACGTGTAACTTTTGCTGTTGTATAAGGAGTAATGGCTCGCCTACTGCTTCTTGTAATCGCTTTATTTGTAGCGATACCGTTGGCTGTGTTAAGTGTAAACGCCTTGCAGTTTCGCTTATTGAACCCGTTTTAACCACGCTCATAAATACTTCAAGCAACCTAAACGATATATGTCGTAAATCCATACCTACCTCATAGCCTCTTACTTAGTTAACAACTCCATAGATAACTATCTATATATAACTCGTATTTATTTTATTATTTACTATACAAAGTTTTATCTACAATAGCGCCACTTAATTTACCATTTAGTAAGGAAAGCCAGTGCCAGATATTGTTGTTATGTTTTTTATTTTAGGATTAGTAGCGGGTATTTTACGCTCTGACTTGGCCATTCCAAAAGCCACCTACGACACATTAAGTTTATTGCTCATGTTAACCATAGGCTTAAAAGGCGGAATGGTACTGCACGGTAACTTAAGCTGGCAACTACTGCCCGAAATGGGGTCGGTAATGCTGCTTGGTGCATTTATACCCCTCATGCTTTACCCTATTTTAAAATACGTGATTAAACTCTCTGTTGCTAATAGCGCCAGTATTGCCGCGCATTACGGCTCAGTGAGTGCAGGTACATTTGCTGTTGCACTCGCCTACGCCGAGTCGGCTAAGTTGGTAGTAGGCGCAGAAGTAACCCTGTATTTAGTGATGCTAGAACTTCCTGCAATCATTGTTGGTTTATTGCTTTACCGAAAACTTGATAAACAAAACAGCCAAAAAAGTGAACCCTCGTTAAAAGCGCTTTGGCACGAAACTCTCACAAACAAAAGCGTAATTTTGCTCATCGGTGGTGTAATCATCGGAATGATGTACGGCACAGTTGAAGGCAGCCAAGTAACGAGCCTTTTAACAAATAGCTTTAAGGTTGTACTTGCCTTATTTTTACTAGAAATGGGTTTAGTAGCGGCGCAAACTCTTCGTCCTATCCCATGGAAACATTGGAAACTAGCCGTATTTGCTATTGTAACCCCGCTATTTTTAGGCACGATTGGCGTAACAGTAGGCACACTTTTAAATTTAGAATTAGGCTCGGTAGTTATATTGGGAAGCTTAGTAGCCAGCGCCTCTTACATAGCCGCGCCCGCTGCAATAAAAGCGGCAATTCCTAAAGCCGATATTGGTCTTGCTATGCTGAGTTCACTCGGTGTAACTTTTCCGTTTAATGTGATTGTTGGTATTGGTTTATATCACCACCTTGCGGTAGCAATGCAATAAACAAATAAGTGTTAATTTAATCACTTTAAAAACTGTTAAACCCTATTCTACATAGGGTTTAACATTAGGGCGTGTTGACCTTTCGTGATTGATTTTGCAGCAGACTGTCTGGTATTTAAGCAAGGCAGAGCCTATGTAGTGTGGTTATTCCCCATAAATAGGCGATAACGCAGCATAAATGCCAAACATGCGCTGCCCTTTGGGTTCTTTCTAGGGACGATTAACTCTTTGTTGCTCGGTTTTTACTTAGCCCGCTAGGTTACAAACCTCGCGCCGCGATTAAATCGCCCCTAGATTGAACAAATTTCAATCCACAAAGATCAACACGCCCTAATAAATGCTCACAAATATAAAACAATATCTACATAAAAAAACTACAATAAAAAGCATAATAGATCCGATATTTTACCAAAGTGATCGTTTTAAAGTTTATTTATATTGTTTAATAAAAAATCACTTTACTTATCTTTAATTTGGCTCTAAATTCGCGCAAATTTTATTATTAAAGTAACCTCTCAAACTTTAAAACAGTGGTTATTTACCTTCAAGAGTCGATAAATACAAATGGCCGAATTAGCCGCCACAAGCCCCAAAAACAACCCTTTAGCGCCTGTTATAGGGCTGTCGTTTTTTGCTATTGCCTCGGGCTTTTTAATGAGCCTTATTCCGCTGTCGTTACCCGCATTTAAACTCGATGAAAACCTAGCGCCTTGGCTTGCGAGTATTTTTTACTTTGGCTTACTTATTGGCGCAACCACAATAGAACGCATTGTGGTAAAAATTGGTCATCGCTTCGCTTTTATATTATTTTTAAGCCTATTAATAGTCAGCGTGATCGCACAACTTGCGCTGCCAAATACCGTTAACTGGTTAATTGCACGATTTGTAGCGGGCATTGCTGTTGCTGGTGTATTTGTAGTTGTTGAGTCTTGGTTGTTAATGACCAATACGGCAAAGTCGCGGGCTAAACGTTTGGGCTTATACATGACCTCACTTTATGGGGGCAGCGCGGTTGGTCAACTTGCTATAGGGCCGCTTGGCACCGAAGGTTCAACGCCTTATTTATTTGTAGCCTCGTTATTATTTTTAGCTATTTTAGCGCCTTTATTAATAACCAAAGGTCAGCCCGAAAAACAGCATCTTGAAAAACTACCACTAAAAGAAATAAAAACACTAAGCCACCCTGCAATGCTCGGATGCTTAGCGTCGGGCTTATTATTAGGTCCTATTTATGGCTTAATGCCGGTGTATATTGCAGCGCAAGCTGATCAAGCTCAATACACAGGTACGCTCATGGCCGTTATTATTTTAGGTGGCATGGTAGTGCAGCCGCTTGTGAGTTACTTATCTACTCGGCTTGAAAAAAGCTTACTGATGGGTTTATTTTGTTTAGTAGGTGCCGTGGGCGCTGTGGGTATATTACAAGCAACAACATTGGGCGGATTAATAGTAAGTTACTTAATATTGGGCGCATGCAGCTTTGCACTTTACCCAATTGCAATTACGCTTGCGTGCGACTCCCTGCCAATGGCAAAAATAGTCTCGGCAACTGAGGTTATGCTTTTAAGTTACAGCATTGGCTCGGTATTTGGCCCTATGCTTGCTGCACATTTATCTGATGCACCAAACGGTATTGTGTTTTATTTAGCAGGCTGTTTAATCACTACCTGTATTTACATGTTTATTAAAAGCATTAAAAATATTCGCGCAGGTAAAAACCCTGTAGCAGGATAATATTAAAAACAAAACCCACCTTATTTAGGTGGGTTTGTATTTATAAGCAATATATTTTAATCAGCCATTGAGCCGTATTCTTCTCGTTTAAAAATATAAGTTTGTTGCGTATTAAACCCAATACCGAGCATTTTATTTTTATCAGTCAGCTCAATTTTACCATCAACAACTTTTAAATTAGGACCAAGTACTTCAATTGGTTGAATGGGTTTATTCGATCCTTCAATACCAGGACCTATTAAATAGAACTTACTAACTTGCGTTACTTCAATATCTTCTATTCCACTAGTCGTATCACAATAGCCATTATTATTTGAATCAACGCACGAAGGGCCTTCACCAAAAAATAACTGTGGAGTATCTGGTACATCATAACTGGTAGTAAATTTTAAATCTTCGTAAACCTTAGTACCATAATGAAGATGAAAGGCATAAAGCGAGCCACCACCGCCAGTTAGCGAACACTGGTTTTGAGTTGATGATACCGATGCCGGTGTAAAAGAAGTAAAGTAAGCTACGCCGCCTACAACTGTTGCTGCCGCCAGTGACTTTTCACCTGTACCCAACTCATAACGCCAACCTTTAAATGCGCCTAAATCTACTTCAAGGTTAATAAACCCTTCAACATCATCAAGCTTGTTACCAAAAGGGTCATCGTTCATTTTCATTAAGTCATCAATTTGAATAGGAACAGGAAACTCATCAAAAGATTTAGTTAATGTATTTTCATCACGGATCATAAAGAGTTGGTCTTGCTCATTAGTTGCAAGTGGATTTGAACGATTACCACTTCCTATTACTATTGCATCGTAAGGGGTATCTAAACGCGTAGTAACAATTTTGCCATCAACACTCGTTTTAGTCGCTTTGCTAAAAATAGTTCTAGCAACTAACGGTTTATAAAAAAAGCGCCTGTCTTGTGAAGCTAAAGTGCTTCCTAATTCTGCAAGTTTAAAGTGGGTAATATCATCCTTATTATCAGTTGGCATATCCACTCGCCAAATATTGCCACCGGTGTCGGTTGCGTATATTCGGTCAATATATCCGTCGTAGTTAGAATCAAGAGTCGTTACATCGGCAGCAATACTGTGCTCACCGGTAAAGCTATTTTCTTCGGGAGTAAGAGCCCATACTTTTTCACCCGTTTTAGCTTTAACAATATAAATACCACGTCCGATAGAATCATTTGATCTTAGTGCATTGTCTTTATTAACGTCGTAGCCCGCACCAAATACTAGCAATGGCTCATTACCAAACGCTTTAATATATGCAACTTGAGGTTTAGACCATGTTTGCCCTAAATACTTAAACTCTTCTGACCCACCAATAATAGGTTTATTCCATAACTTTAAAGGTTGTTCGGGAGTGCTGATATCCAAGGCATAATAATTTCTTCCACCACGGCGCATACCTGCAAATGCCCAAACCTCATCACCTTCGCTCGCTTTAACAACACCATCATTTAAACCTTCGCTATTTAAACTTTTGTTATTAAAGTAAACACTGATAGGTCCATCCATTCCATACACTTTGGTATTGGCTAAATTTGAACGTAACGCTGGAATGTTTTTTAATAGTGCAGCTGGTGTAAAGGCCCATTCTTCTTCAACAGTCTCGCCTTTATCTTTAAACATATGCAAAAAGCCAGCGTTAGTCCCAACTAGTATACGAATACTCCCATCACCGTAATCTATTGATACTGGCTTAGAGTGAAGCGGATCTCCAAAAATATCAGAGCGTTGCTCAGTGGATATGCTATCAGCATCTTCGTCATCAACATCAATGCCTCTTGCCCAATTAACATCCTTTAGATCTAATGTTAAAGCTGTGCCTGGCACAAGATCAGTTGCTGTACTTGTATCTAAATTTAAAACTTTTTCGACATTCTCAATGTTAAAGTCAACAATACTGCCTGCTCTATCAATGTAAATTTTACGTTTATCAGAATCAAGAGTCGATAAGAGTAAATTAACCCCGCCCTGAGCAACTAAATTACCATCTGCTGGCTTATTGTCTGGCAACCAAAAAGTGCGTGCTTTTTCATCTATTAACCCATTGTTATCAATGGCAATGTTGTCATCAGAATCTAAAATATTAGAGCCAGATACTTTAAGTTTTTTTAAGTTGCCGCTCCAGCGTGCACCGGTTTCTGGGTAAAACATTGCGAAATAAATAGATTCGCGACTACGAGTTTGATCTACATTATTACTTGCTACCGAAGGAGACGAAAAACTATCATTAACTTCTCGTATTTTTGAAATCGTGTTATTCAATGCCTCTGAAAGCTCTTCTGAGGTATCTGCGTGTAAATACTCACCACCACCTAATAGAGCTGTTTTTTCTAATAACTTTTTGCCTTTAGTGCTCATACCATCACCAAAACCAATCGTAAAAACTCGCCCAGTGTCAGCTATATCTGCAGTGGTATCATATAAATCTATCTCAACGTCTTTTGTTCCATGAATAATCTGGGCTAAAGCGGCTAAATAACTACTACTTGTTGTAGTAGGATATGAACCAAAAGTAGATTTATAAAGATCTTCTATATCAGTATTACTCTGAGTATCACTTTGAGGGTCGCCGTCGGTCATTAAAATTAAATTTATTGAATTATCACAACGTACATCAGAACCAACTGCTTGAGTAAATGGAGAAATATACCGAGAGTTATTATCGTTATTTGACGTTCCGGTTTCAGCTAAAAAGTCACGTTCATCTGACTTTTTACCATACTCAACTTTTTGACCTGTTAAGTACAAATAAGCTTCCCATAGTGTTTCTGTTACCGGAGTGCTACCAGCGGCTGGTAAAGCGTATATTTGGCTTAAAATCGTACTATGAGCAGAGCCAAGTCCTGCCATAATATAACCACCTTCATTTTTTCTAAAGCGCATCAAACCAAAATCAATAGAGTCATTATCCTTAACCAACTGACTCATCGCACTTATACCGGCATCTACTTTTTTAATACCATTAGGCAGCTTGTTTTTCATACTTCCCGATGTATCAAACACAATAATTACACGTGGTTTTTCATCAGTTTCTACATTATGATTTACATATAGTTCTATATCTTCAGCAAACACAGATAAGCTAATACCAGCCCCAAATAACGAGGCTGCTATCGTTTTTATTCTAAATTTCATTTTAAATCCCTTTATTTGCGCTTTTTATTTTTTTTGCACAAGTTAGTAACTATCGTATTCCGTGTTTAACAGTATTTAAGGTAGGAGTAATAATAAGCCACAGATAATATCGAGTTATTCACAACGCAAGTTATGCTCAATATTTGTCTTTTTTAGTATTATTAATATAAATTTAGCGTTGATTTTAAATAAAAATAGACTAAAGTCAAAATTGTTAACACCTGTTATCAACTTAAAAAGTAACTTATAAAAAATATAATGCTACTTTTAGGGATAACTCAAAACATTAATTTATTCATACTTTATTCGTGTATTTTTATTTTTTTACATTTCACATTTAAAATATTAACTTTTACTTTTATAACAATGACTTATTAAAAAAAGACCATTTCTAAAACGAAAAGCCAAGTTACTTAAAGTAGGTAGGTTATTTCTGAAAAAACATTACTATTCAGTAAAGCTGACTTATAAATAAACCAATATTTTTATATAAAATTATGAATATTTATATAATTTTGATAAAAACATAACTTTATCGTGAATATTATTGTTGGTTACTTGGTAAGTTTTTTATGAGGGCTTAAAAAAAACATTTTTTTCCACCCTTGGCTTTGCGTTGTAAAAAGCCACGGCATGGGCACCAACGATAAAATAGAGTAATGTACATGAGGCTGTTTTCCCGCCGCATTTCCTGTATCACCTAATAAACCAATCTGGCTATTTATACTAACCATATCACCGGTATTTACTGAGTAATTATTTAAATGTGCAAAGTAATGTATTCGCCATTTGGGTCCAAGCACCGCAACCACATTACCACCACGGGTTAACTCACCTGCAAATATAACAACACCGCTTGTTGAGGCAACTACGGGGGTATTTTTTTACCAAAAATATCAATTCCTTTGTGCACACCCGACCTACCCCAAGGTTCATACCAAAACGTATTATGGTTCCAATCCTTACTTGTAGCACCTTGTACAGGAATCATTATTTTTTCGGGAATTAGTAAGCCTATAATTAATAAAGTAGCTATACCAATTGTAATCCATTTAAGTACTTTCACTTTTCTATCCTTGATATTTAATAACTAACCTGAACTCTGGATAATAAATAATTTACCTATACAGGTAAATTATTAGCCATAATAACTGAACTCATCATGAGTCGTATTTATGGTGTTTTATTTGAATGAAACACCCGACTAACATGTACTAAGCTGATCAACTTCAAAACAGGTTTTATAAGTAATTGAGCACTACCCGCTATAAACAACCACGTACCACTTTGCACTAATGCATCATTTAAAAAGAAAAAACTACCAATTAAAAACCACACCGCAATAAAAAAATCGTTCAATGCACCTAACGCCTCATATCGTCGTTGAATAGTAATATGCTCTTGCCCTAAATCTAAAATAAATTGATTACTGTTCGAATCCATAACTGCTCACTATTTACCTTTTATTACCTAAATACATGTTTAATAAGCCACAAAGCTTACCTAAACAGTACAATAGCAAAATACGCACAATAAAAAACGCTGACCAATGCTTATTGGTCAGCGTTTTTATTGTTTATATAATAATATTTAAAAGCTAAGTATTTAAAGGCTATGCCTCAATATTGTTTATATATTTAGTAAATCGTTTATTTTTTCTCTTTTTCTAAACGTTTTTTAAGGCTTAATGCAGCGTCAGCGGCTAATAAGCGCATAAATTCAGAGCCATTGCTTTGCTCACCTTGGCTCGCGCCAATTACAATTTCAGGCACTAAACGGCTATTGCCTAAACTCGTAAATAAAGCGGTTTGAATTTTAACTTCTGCTTTTAACGTTTCATCAAATACATACTTAGGGTCAAGTGCCGCAGACTTAGCTCTTAAACGAGCCTCAGCTAAAACGTCCATACCTAATGCTTCTAAGCGTTGTTGCTTTAAAATCTCTTCTTGCTCTTTTGCAAGTTCCGCTTTTACAGCAACACGTTGCTGCGCAGAAATAATAGCATTTGCCTTAATTCGCTCAGCATCAATTTGCTCTTTAATTTTAAGCTTTTCTGATTCAGCACGTTGCTTAGCAATTGCTTGCTCACCTAAAGCAACTTCAGTACGTGCTTGCTGCTCTGCTTTTTTAAGATTTTGACGTGCTAATGCTTCATCAGCTGCGGCTTGTTTTTGCGCCTCAAGACGAGCATTTACTTTGCTCTCGTAATCAATATCAATAATACTGGCATCAACTACTGTAATACCATATGCACCTAAAATAGGAGCATTACGTAGCGCATTACCTTCATCGTCCATTTTAATATTAATAGTTACACGCTGCTGCTTACTTAAATTACCCAAATCGTCAGATTTATCACGTTCACCCGTACTAATAATTTGTTCAGTAACAAAAATACCGTTAGTTAATTGATCAGCAAAATCTTGGCTTAACTGACCATTACCACCAGAGTAATGTTGCTCTACCGACATCATACGCGCCGACGCTTTTACATTTTCAGTGGTCGCACGCATCAACAAGTTAGATATTAATGTTTCTTGTGAACCAAACTCTTCGTGTATTTTAAGCAAACCGCGTAAAGAACCCGATTCAGCTGCAGGTACATTGCCTGGTAATCTAAAGCGAGAAACACCTCTTGCGCCGCCCGTTGTCGTATCTAAAAATCGAATCGGTATTAACGGTACAATTGCGCTTGCTGTTGCGCCTGCGTCACCGGTAAAGTTAATCGAAATTACTTTTTTATAAGCCGATGTAGTACCAAACGCTTTTAAATAAGGACCAGCCTGATTTATTACGGTTAAGTTACCTGTAAAAGCTGATTGGTGAACCAAACGTTCATCAGCTTCATTCCACGAAATTACTTGCGATGTAAGTGTTGCAATAACTGCTAATACAACAATTATCGAAGCACCAATAATTATATTACGACGACCAAATCGATCCATAAAAGAATCGCTATTTTGTGCAGGAACCACATTCTGTTCGCTAGCCATTTTTATTACTCTCCATGTTTAATTTCTTTTTAACAAAGAAAATGATTTCCTGTTCACTTAAATGTGCACAAAAACTACCAGAACGATGTAGTTGAACAAATGTTGCGAGGATTTCTTCTTTGCCTTTAGCTGTTTCTTCTTCGTTTTCTTGAGTTTGATCTTTTTCTGTTAGTTGATTGATTAGCTCATCCACTATCGTGTCTGTATCAAACAGTACGTTGTATTCATTTGACTTTCTTACCCGGCTTTTATGTATATTGCTATAAATTACATAAATTGCCACGCACAAAATAATCACAAGCGTACTTAACCCAATAATATAAAAAATCATAAGATCTACTTTAATTGGTTTGAATATTTAACCAGTAATAACATGTGTAAATACAAGCACACAAATGTTAAGCCGTTAATTTTACAACAAACCTATGTAAAAAACAGATTAAAAAGAGTTTAATAAATGAAATAGAGTGTTAAATGTAATTTTAAAACTTAAGTGTCGTCGTATTTTTAACGTTTTAAAGTAAATTAATCTTATATGCTGCTATAAAAAACTCGACTAAATATATAAAAATCGGCACTGCTTATACTCGTTTTTATAGTAATAAGTATGTAAATGGCATTTTTAGAAAGTAGAAGGCTTACTCTATGTTAACTAAAATACTTCGTGGTTATCGCGGAGGTCCTAACTTTAAAAATAGTCAGCAAGCACATTATTATTTAAACGGTGAGTTTAAATTAACCCTCGCAATTCCCGCATGTAAAGATGCAAGGCTGCTGTAATCCCAGGGCAAGATCACGAACTTTACCTTGACTTAAAAGTATGATCTTATACTCCTTTTTTCAAGGAGCATTCTCATGCTTGATATTCAGCTATTT